>JANQHU010000407.1 GCA_028282485.1 Bacillota bacterium | reverse complement strand
TTTGTTAAACTGGCTTAAAATCTTTTTTATTGACTTTAAGGCTGACTTTTTTCTTCTAACAATTTGCGATATTCTGTTTTGAAGGTGATGTTGTGTTTTTTTCTAGTTCACGGATCTTGATATAAATTCCACGCACCTACGCAAGGGGCGACATTTGATCGTTTGTCCGATCAAATTATCTTCATCTATTGTTTCAATCCACGCCCCTACGCAAGGGGCGACGCCGAGGAAACAAGATTAAGTGTCCAACAGATAAGTTTCAATCCACGCCCCTACGCAAGGGGCGACAAGATTAATATTATTCATAGCTTTCGAATATCGTTTCAATCCACGCCCCTACGCAAGGGGCGACAGTATAGCTTATAAATCCAGTTCTACCAAGGCTTTAAAAGCTTGATTCCGCGAACCTACAAAAAATCCACTTTGAACAGCTCCTATCTTACCATAAAAAAGAATATTAAATCCTGAGATCACAAGATATCGCGAACCTCCTAGCAAAAACATGTTTACTTATAGTTCGCGTTATACCATTAATACTCCTTCTGGGTCATAAGTAGCTTTTGCTCCTACATGTTCGACTCTTCTTTTCCAGTTATTTCCCAAGAAATAATATCGTAAACTATCTTTTTTAGGATCAATTATTTCCTCCAGTTTTTTTCTTAACTCTGCCAGTTGAACCGGATCAACCAAACATTCAAAAACCGAATTTTGTACCCGTTGCCCTTTATTTTGACAAACTTTGGCCACCTTTCTCAACCTTCTCTTACCATCTAATTCTTCCGTACTTACATCATAAGTAATTAAAACCATCATTAAAAAAACTCACCCTTATCTCATTAAAAATGGCGGATAACTATCCAGATCTCCTCTCAAATGCCTGGCTAATAATAGAGCTTGTGCGTAAGGAATCAACCCTATGGCGATCTTTTCCTCTAAAAAAGGATGGATGATCTCTTCTTGTTTTCTTTTCTGCCAAGCAACAATTACACTTTTACGCATCTCATCATTCATTAAGATACCTCCGGATTCTTTAACCAAAAAGCCTTTGCTATCAACTTGACGATTATTAATTAACGATAAAGTTAATCGATCTACCAAATAAGGACGGAGTTCTTCCATCATATCCAAAGCCAAACTGAGCCGCCCAGGACGCTCGCGGTGTAAAAATCCCACTTGGGGATCTAACCCTACGGTTTCTAAAGCTGCCGCACAATCGTGGGCTAACAAAGTATATAAAAATGATAACAGAGCATTGACCGGATCTAAAGGAGGTCGTCTGCTTCGCCCTTTAAATTGAAAAAAATTTTTGGAGTCTAAAATTAAATTATTAAAAACTCCATAATAATTTTTCGCACCTTCTCCCTCTATCCCCCTTAGAATATCAAGGTTTACGGAATTATCAGTTTTTTTCAATTGTAGAGTTAAACTATTTACTACCTTTTTAACAGCCTGGTCATCGTTTTTACCATGATGATCTCTTAAAAATCTTTGTAAAACACATTTACAATTAAATAATTTACCCATAATAAAACTTTTTGCCAAACTCTGCGTTGCTTCTTGATCATCGGTCACTCGATATTGCCGCCGCCGTAATAAGACATTACCACTTACCCGCCCATTAACTCTAGCTAAAAATTTGCCACTTTCTTTAAGAAAGGATAAGGCCACTCCTCTCTCGGAACACAACTCCATCACTGCCGGACTGGCCCCGGTATAACCGAAACAGACAATACCTTCTAGATTATGAATTGGCACTCGCAACTTAGTCTCTTCACCAAACATGATCAATACATTTTCCCCATTACGTGCCAAATAACTTTCCGGGGTGGTTACATACAAAACATTTAATAGTTTCCGCACTGATCCGGGCAACCTCCTTTCCTATGTTATTATTTATTTTCCCATACTTTAGCAAAATACTGCGAGACATCACGTTTCTTTGTTAATTGAGGCAAGCAAACCTCTATTAAGGAACATTTTTTACAAGCTGAAGTATACTCTCCAGGTGGAGTCAGCCCTCCTTCAAAAAACTCGTGCATTCCCAAAGCTAATTCTTTCACCCTATCTCGTAAAGCCTGATCAAATACTACTTCCTCCCGGCGGCGGATTCGTCCGTAAAACATATCACCTTCCCTAATGGACAATCCCATCATTTCTTCCAGACAAATTGCCTGAGCACAAAGCTGAACTATATCCCGGTCATCTTTTTTTGGCTTGCCATATTTATACTCTACCGGCCGCGGCTGCCAAAAAC
>JANQHU010000095.1 GCA_028282485.1 Bacillota bacterium | reverse complement strand
AATTTAAAAACCGTGCGGCCGTTTTGGCGGAAATAAAATTGGTCCAAATTTTGTTGTTGTAAATCCCGCACTCCACCGACGATGACTTCTTCCGCCAGTTCTGGAATAGCGCCTAATTCGGTTTTAATTAATAAATGTTCTGGGTTTTGATTGGTCACTACTACCGCCGTAGCGGCATCGCCAAATAAAATACAACTACTCCGGTCTTGATAATTAGTCAAACGCGACATGGCTTCGCCGGCAGTCACTAATCCAGTCCTAACGGAACGAGTTTTTAAAAAGCTTTCCGCCGTTGCTAAACCATAGATAAAGCCGGAACAAGCAGCATTCAAATCAAAACAAAACGCGTTTTTAGCCGTCAAATGATTGGCAATTTCATAAGATTGGGCCGGGCAAATCCGATCCGGAGTTAATGTGGACGAAATAACGAAATCCATAGCCGCGCCGGAAAAACCACCTCTCTCACAGGCCTTTTGAACTGCTTTATTAACATGAGTGAGCAAGAGCTCATCATTTTCTAAAACCCGTCTTTCTTTAATACCAGTGCGGGTAGTAATCCATTCATCACTAGTATCAACTTTTTTTTCAAAATAATTATTAGTTAAAATTTTTGCCGGAACCGAAGTTCCAATTGCCGAAATGCCTACTTCGATCATTTTTTCCTCCTCAAAATTTTATTAATATGGATTTATTCAATCTCTTTTAAAATGTGTAAATATTCAGCTGTTTCCAAATTCATGCCGTAAATAGTAAATTTACCAATGAAGACGATTTCTTCTTTGGAACGCACAATGGTTTCGATTTTGATACGGTGCCCTTTTCGGTCTACAATCCGGGCTTTGGCAATCAACCGCTCTCCCGCCCGCACCATCCGCAGATACTTAATATCTGCCTTTCCGGTTACTGATACTTGGGAATCAATAATGGCATTGGCTAAAGAATTAGCCTGGGCAAAAATAATATGCCCCCGTACAATATCACATTTTTCTAGGCACATTGATTGATCTGTATCCAATAAGGAAAGACCACTTTTACCTGGTTCAATTTCTAATAATTCCCCAATAATATCACAGACCTGCAATGATTTTGAAACACCAAAAAACTGGGTCGCCATATCCTTGGTTCGTTTCCGAACTTCCGGAATTGATAACTCTTGGCGATCCAGTCGAATTGTAGGGATACTTACTTTTAAAATATCGGCTAACTCCTCATCGGTAGCAAAAGGATTGGTTTTTAAAGCCTCTAATAAATTATAATGTCGTTCACTTTTTTTCAGAACAAATCACCTTTTTGGATTTATTATAAGCTACTAATAATTCATTATACTGTTTTTTCGGCAATTTGACAATCTTAAACTTTCATTTTTTTAAAATTATCGCAAATTAAGTTTTTTGGGCGCGGGGGTGAGTCTCCTCATATACTTCTTTTAATTTATTCTTCGTTAAATGCGTATAAATTTGAGTGGTTGCCACATCGGCATGACCCAACATTTCCTGTACCGAACGGAGATCAGCACCGTTTTCTAATAAATGAGTCGCAAAAGAATGTCTTAAAGTATGAGGGGTAATCTCAAATTGAAACTGTAAATTATCGGCATACTTCTTCACAATTTTCCAAAAACCCTGCCGGGTTAAGCCCCGACCATGGTGATTTAGAAAAAGAGTGGTTTCATGTAACTTTGCCAGTAAAAACTTGCGGGCTTGTTCTTGATAGGCCTTTAAATATTTAATAGCCACCTCTCCCAGAGGAATAATTCTTTCTTTGGCTCCCTTCCCAAAACAACGCAGGTACCCGGTTTCTAGATTAAGGTCATCAACTTTTAAACTAATTAGTTCGGATACCCTTAAACCAGTGGCGTATAAGAGCTCTAACATGGCTCGATCGCGAATTCCGGTAGGCGACTTCAAGTTCGGTTGTTGTAATAACTTTTCGACTTCTGCTTCAGTTAAAACCCGCGGTAGACGCTTTTCGTGTTTAGGAGCATCCAGATTAATAGTGGGATCACTGGCTAGATGATTTTCCCGAAATAAATAATGATAAAAAGATTTTAAGGCTGCCAAATTGCGGGACAAAGTAGCAATAGATTTCCCCCGGGACTGAATAAAGAGCAGATAGCCCACTACGGTAACTTGAGTCGTCTCGTTAAAATTAAGATGGGGCCTTTTTTCTTTTAAATAACTAAAATATTGTTCAATATCCCGTCGGTAGGAATCCAAAGTATTTACTGCTAAGCCACGCTCCACCGATAAATAGTTTAAATAATCTTGTATATATCTTTCCAAGCGGCTTGTCCTCCTTTTTTCAAATCATTATTTTATGATTTTTACATTTTTTCGACGATATTTACCATAAATCCTTTTGTTTTATGTTGCCAAATAGTGGTTTGAAAGACCTATTAAAATAGTAGTTACAAGGCTTTAATTAACCACTCGGTTAACAAAGGAGAGACATAACCCTGAATTAAACCAGAAAAACTAATAATAATTAGGGATATTACAGTAAGCACCGAACAGCGAAAAAGTTCAACATTTAAAGGCATGGGTGCCGCAGTAAATCGAATCTTCGTTAAGGCTGCCGCACAATCAATTGTGGCAATCACCATTAGTAACAAGGCCGGCACTAACAATAAATTATGGGGTAAGATTCCAATAATAGCCAATACAAAACCTTTAAAACCCATGGTATTTAAGAGAAAGCCTGTACTAAAACCAAGCATAAAACCGCGGGTAAAAACGACTAATAAAGCCAAGGGAACCCCAATCACACTGACCCCCATGAAGAATAAAAAAAGAATCATCTGAATATTCGATAAGATCACTTGCTTCGTATACAGACTATTAGGCAAAAGCACTTCACCTTGTAAACCTTGATTTACAAAAGAAACCAAATCATCTAGTTCCCATTTTTCAATTATTTTTACCGATACCCCGCCGAAAATAATTCCCATCACAAAGAGAATCAAAACTAAGATTACTAAAAAAAAACGCTCTTGTAGATAATGCCTAATCTGTTCTTTGAGCCGAAAAAATATGATCATTAATATACTCCCTCCCAAAAGATCCATAATTGATTTTATGGCCGAGCCGGAAGAAATATGACTAAAAAAAGTCTCAAAACAAGACAAATTTATAAAATAATGTTAAAATAATCCTCAAATAGCTATTAAGAAATAGAACCTAATGTAAGATATTAATAATATAGCTGATATTAAATTAGGAGGCTTTGGTGATGAAAAAATTATTATATTTTGCTTCAATAATGGCATTATTGATAATCTGCCCTTGTTTTATTTCAACCGGACAAGCTGTTTCCCTGAAGAAGCAGGCGAGTCCATTCCCTCCCCCTTTTACTTTGGCCGGGTTTGGGATAAATATCCATGGCAATAGTTATAACAGCCACGAGTTAAATCTAATTAAAGCCGCTGGCTTCAAGGTGATCCGGACTGATTTTCTTTGGCATAATATTGAGAGAGAAAAAGGGGTTTTTGACTTTCATGTTTATGACCAATTATTAAAAGAATTAGCCGCAAGAAATCTCCAAGCAATTCTCATTCTTGACTATGGAAACCCTCATTATACTTCTCACAAAAGCATAACTACTCCCAAGGAGCGCGCCGCCTTTAAAAAATTTGTCACCACGGCAGTCACTCGCTATCAAAAGTATGATATAATTTGGGAAATTTGGAATGAGCCGGACTGCATTTATTTTTGGGAACCCCAACCAGGGGTAGATGATTATATGACGCTAGTTAAGGAAATCAGTCCGGCCATTAAAAAGGCTGATCCTCAGGCCATCGTCATTGCCCCGGCTGTGGGAGAACTTTTTGCCCCCTATGCTTTTTTAGAAGCCTGTTTCCAAAAAGGGCTGTTAGACTTAGTCGATGCGGTATCAGTCCACCCTTATCGCCCCTTCCCTCCGGAATCGGTGATTGAAGATTATGGTAATCTTCGAAAACTAATCCAAAAATATGCCCCTCACAAAGGGGAGATCCCCATAATCTCCGGAGAATGGGGGATGTCTTCCTCCGCCGAAGGGCGAACCACCACCAAACAAGCGAAATACATAATCCGCATGTTCCTGACCAATCTTTCCCAGGGAATTCCCATTTCCATCTGGTATAATTGGCAGAATGACGGCCCCCTCTTCTTCTTAAAAGATCATAACTGGGGGATGGTTACTCACAAAAGGCTCAAACCAAAAAAATCCCATCAAGCGTTTCGCAAGCTAGTTACAGAATTAGCGGGAGCTACTTTTGTGAAAAGAATTGATTATCCTGCTGATCATAGCGTCTTCATTCTTTTATTCAATCAAAATAATTCTCAGCAAAAATTAATTGTGGCCTGGACCACTAAACCACAAAAAAAAGTCAAACTGGCTAATGGTGACGAAGTAATCTTAACGGATATGCCCCAGTTTTACCGAGTTGATCAGCTGCCTGAGTTTTAAGATTGGGTTGATTTGCAAAACCCTTATCTTTTCTATCCAAAGATAAGGGTTTTGTTAAATTATTATATAAAATCCAAATTTCCCTTGTCTTAAAAGATACTATGCTAATAAATTTAATCTATTTTTACTTGAGCTACTACTTGAACCGCCCGGCTTCTTTTCATGAAATTTAGGTTGATAACACTTCTCTTTTTGCAAGCAAGGCAGGCTTTGAAAAAAACGACTCACGATCAGCGGTTTATTTTCTTGATCATACATTATAACCGCTTGGTCAACTTCTTTTGGATTCATTAACCATAAACGATATAGTTTTCGGAGTTCACTCCCCGTATAGGAAAACCCTTTTTTTCGAAAAACCTTCTCCACGTCCACGTCTTTGGTAAAAAAATGAATCTTTTCTCTAGCATTTTTAATAATATACGAAATGCCTCCTTTACAAATTCGACCAATCAATTTTTGATAAGGCTTTGAGTCATATAAATTATATTCCCCAGTTTCTTCAATATATTTCAAAAGATTTCGAAATTCCTGCTTCTCCTTGTCCAAAAAACCAGCCCCATAATATTTTCCATTACCAACAACTTCATTAATAAAATCTTGTATTTTATAAGTCTTTTTCCCAACTGCTTTTCTCGCCCTATTTTGCGTTGGTTCCAGTCCGTAGACAAAGTCTCCATTTCTAACTAGATTTCCAAACTCTCTGAAACCAGGATTTCCTGGTTCGGATGAAGCTACTTGCCGAGAAGTTGGATTTTTTTTTGATATAGGAAGATTCCCACTCAAATGCATTACAAAACCTTCTTTCTATTTGTTACCAAACAATTACTTGCCTTATTTATTTTAACACAAAAAATAAATAAAGTAAATAACTGTAAATTAACTTAAAAAACCTTTTTCAATCATTAATTCCGTTAACTTTTGGGCAGCTAGGACATCTTCGTAAGAGTTAGCACTGGCAGCTACTATGGTAATCCCCTCCACTCCTAGTTTTTCCGCTGTTTCAATAATTCGCTGCACTCCTACCTGAGCGGAACGCAACCCTTTTTGAGTTGACGTGCGGGTTATGGTAGCCGTTAAGACTGCGGCGGCCCCGTTATTATAAGCAACATCAAAAGCCACCCCACCCGTATCCGAGACGATTAAGACTACTTTATTTGTAAAATCCGCCAAACTGCCTAATTCCGTCCCAATATTCGGCAATATCTGCCGACTTATAGGAGCCGAAGTTGCTCTCACTCCGCTAATAACCCCTTGGGCCCTGTGAGAGCGCTCCTCTTCGGTGCCGTAGCGGGGTTCGGCAATAATCACCACTTCCGTTTGGTGCTTCGCGGCTATTTTCCCGGCAGCCAGACCTATCTTTTGGGGATCTATTTTCAGGGAGAGCCGACAATTACTAGGCGCAGCCCCCAAGACCGCTACTGCTCCTTTTTCTAAGGCCACTTCCGCGCTGGTAGACATATCGATGACATCTACTACAACCACCAAATCCCCGCGCTGAGCTCCTTGGACAGCACCGGAAGCATTAAAAGTTAGATTTAAGGTCCGCAAAATCTAGCTACTCCCTTCTTTAACGAGCCAAGTCTCCCGCTGCCTGAGAAATAAGGCCAGAGCTAAAGCGGTCTTCCCGTCTACAACTTCACCGGAATATAATAATTGCTCCACTTCCCCAGGGGAATACCGAACTATTTCTAGAAACTCATCAGGATCACAACTACCCACCGCCGAATGGAGATCCGTGGCCACATAGAGATGCATTATCTCATCGGTAAAACCCGGTGTAGTCCACATGGAAAGGAGAGCATCAATTCTCCCCGCCTCATAGCCAATCTCCTCAACCAACTCCCGTTTGATTGCTTCCAAAGGTGCTTCCCCTTCTTCCAGCTTGCCCGCGGGAATTTCCAGTAAGACTCTGCCGGTCGGGTAGCGAAACTGTTTAATGAGGAGAATATCTCCATTAGCCAGTACTGGTACTGCTGCCACAGCCCCAGGATGATGCACATAATCCCGCCAAGCCGTTTTCCCGTTAGGTAGAGTAACTTGGTCCCGGTAAAATTCTAAATAATTACCTTTATGTACTAATTCTTTCTTTTGTAAGACTTCACGCAATTTTTCTGTCATTTACCCTCTCACCTCATATCTCCAAAGGAGTTAATTCATCAAGTGTTCCTAAATAAGCCTGGGCAGCTAAATAGCCAGTGGCCACCGCACTTTGAAAGAAGGCGGGATCTTCGTCCAGGCCGCGCCCCATACTTTTAACCTCTAAGTTTGAATCACCAAAGACTCTTGCCGCCAATGGTTCCTGGGTAACCAACCATTGGTGCCCTTCCTGGAGATTATGAGCTTTGATAGTGGCTCCTACTTCTTTTTGAATGGCAGCGGAAAAATGGGAAGAAAAGGGTAACAAGGCTGGGTGCTGCGCCAGTTTTAACAGAGTTACGCAATGATGGCTCAAGCCGAAGTGCCTGGCCCGAGGATCCTTCTCACTAATCCGGGGCACCAAAAGCCCAGTGCCTCCCAAACTGGCTGCCAAATCCAAGACCCAGGCTAATTCGATGCCGCTAAAGCCATACTTGGTTCCGGTTCCGGCAATTCCGGGCCCCAGGCCGACGATAATCAAATCGGCCTTAGCTACTGCCCGAGCAGTTACCAAAGCCGATGGTAGACTAACTGTTTCATAATCACCACCAAAAGCATTTCCGGTAGTGATGGTGGCGTCCAGCAATCTTTCTTGTTGCAAACTCCGTACCAAATTACTTAAAGCTAGGGGCAAAGCCGCCCCGTCGGCCATAATATAAACAATTTTGACCGGCCGGGTAATCACACTATAAAAACCTTTAATGATCCCGGGAAGCATGCTATGCAACAAAGCGGTAACCACCGGAACCTGTTGTAAATCGGTAAAAGAATCTAGCGCTTCCCGCTCCGGGCCAGTGGCCTCTTCTGCGGCCAAAACACTAAACTGCCAGGGAGTATATCGTAACTTCATAATATGGCCGGGTCGCTCTTGGCGCAGGTGGGGCT
>JANQHU010000088.1 GCA_028282485.1 Bacillota bacterium | reverse complement strand
AGGTCACAATTTTAAATTTTAGACTTAAGCCACTGATCATATTACCACCTCAAAAGTTTAGTCTTTATTTTCTACCACTTAAATAATCGGCTAAAATTTACTAACTATAAAGAAATTTTTTTGCCAATTTTTTTGAAAAAATAGCTGCCTCTTCTCTAAATCAGACTATAAAACCACCTTCCCCTCCCCGGTTTTGTTCCGAACTACAATATAATCAGAGCCGATCTTAATAATCTCTTCTTGGTTAACCTTATCCCCTACTTTAACTATCCAGGTTTGCCCCTTGGAATCATCACTTATTCCGACTATTGCCCGGTTAAACTTACCTTTAGTAATTCCCCATAAAACTAATTTGGTTATAAAAAGAGCTTTTGGGGGTGCAATTGTTAAAGCAGCAGCGGGAAGGGTTTCTTCCGGCGCAAGCTGTGCCCGAGGAAAAAAGGCTTTTCCGGTTAATAAGCGTTGATAGTCTTTTAGTAATAAAGTTTTATTTGGGGGAACTGGATATTTATAAGCACGTAAAGGCAGATCCTGGAGGATTGCGGGTTGATAAGCAAGAGCTGCCAACCAATTACTACCCCCATAGCCTAGGATAAGCAGTGCAACTAAGGCGATTATCAGTAAAAATTTATTTGATCTCATGGCGCTTTCCCTTCCTCATCAATTAGTAAAGTAGAAATGATGATCCGGTAATTCAGGGCGTTTTTGGAGGGGAGGCTATATAACTGCAAACGATTCAGCTTCAGACAGAGTTTATCTTTAGCAACACTATGTAAAAAACTAAATAAGACTTGCGAAGAAGCAGTACCTTCTAAAGTGACGCCAATAATTTTTTCCGAAATATCTAACATTCGTTTTTGATTCACAGCTAAGCCAGCATTAACAATCAGCTTTTCAATTTTTTTTAATAAACGAAGTTTAGCTTCTTTGGTATTTTTAAAAGGTAAAAATGATTTGTTTACCCTTTGGAGGGTCTTGGTAACAGCTCGATTTTTGGCCATAATATTCCATTTATTAGCCAAAGTGTAGCGCGTTTTTTCATAATTTTGCAGTTGATTATTGGGGCTCATCACAACAAGGTTTTGAAAAAAATGGTTACTATAACCCAAATAAAGCAATCCGCAAATAATCACCGTACTAACGACTATAATTAAATTACGTTCTCTACTGGTCATTAAGGGGAGACTCCTTTATTACCTTTTTCTTCTTCTAAATGAAACAACTCACCTGATTCGTTGATAATAATATTGCCTTTCAATTTTAATCTCGCTAGCTCCGGCACTCTTTTTAGCTTTTGTAATAATCGGCTAACCGATGGAGTGCTTCCAGCTAAATCTTTTAAAAGGCCTTCTTCCATAGAAATATTAGAAATTGTCGTCCCCACCGGGAGGTGTTTGATTAAAGTATTTAAAAATTGTAATTCTCTACCTTGGGTACTAGTCCATGTGACTAATTTATCTAATTTAGCTTGTTTGGCTTTGGTATCGAACATGGTTTGCTGAAGTTTTTGTAAAATATCTTTCCGAGATTGCAACCATTTAATTTTTTTCTGCTCCCGAATTTGCTCTCCTTTAAAAATCAAAAAAAATCCGGTCAAAACTATGATAATTAAGGTAGCCCAGACGAGTCCCTGTTGCCAAAAACTATTTTTGAGTTCAGTTTTTCTTTGTTTTTCGGAAATAAAATATCGTTGCGTGGGGTTGATATACCTAATTTCTTCTAAGGCAATTCCGATTAGGGGAACTAGGGAAAAAAGGTCTTCGGTTTTTTCAATCCCTTGGATTTTTTCTGTATCTAAAGATACTAATTCCTTATTTAAAATACTGGTAATATCTTGAACTAATTTCGGATAAGCGAAGACTCGGCCAAACCCCCAAAACTGCTTTGGTAGAGTATTAGCAGGATTACTTTTCTGATAATAAATTAGTGATAACCTGAGTTCATCATTAAAGTCTTTAATGATTTCAGGATGGACTTGGAGCATTAATTCCTCTTCAGTGGAATTTAATTGTCGGTTATAAAGGATCTCTCGGCCTTTAAAAACGACTATTTCTGTTTTGTTAGAGGCGATGTCCAAGTAAAACTGTACTGTTTCATTATCTAAAAAACCCAGTTGATAATTAATGAAGTTCTGATTACCCCGTAAATGCAAACTAGCCCCTTTAAAAATTAGACCTGCTTCCGTAAATAAGGTATAATAATGATTCAAAATACTGTTACTGACCAGAGCAATTTTTACTTGATTCATTTGATTTTGGATACTTTGGGAAATCACTTGATAAGTATAATTTTGAAAATCATTAATTGAATCTTCTAATTCTAACTGGAGGGCCCTCTGTAATTCCTCTTCTGGAAGTATCGGTAAGGTTAACGAACGATATTTGACGCTTTCACTCGGTAAGATTAAAGAGATTTTCTTGTTGGAAAAACCCTTTTTTTGCCATATCTCTTGCAACCGAGCCGGAGTTAAAGAGTCCGTTGGTAGCTCTACTTGATAATAATTAGTGATCCGACAAGCATGATCTTGCGCCGGAATAACTTCCACAATGGATAGTATTCCGGAATCAATACTAACTATAGTGGCCATCTTTGCCATTTTTAACAATCACCTACCTCTTTTAGGGGAGCCGAATTTATTGTTGGGTGTTTTCGGAATAATTTGCTAGTTCTGGGATATCCTTTTTTCTGAAAGCTTTCCATGCCAATGGTTCGACTCGCCATTTGGCTGCTAAGGAATCTTCCAGCGGAGTTCTTTGCCAAACGGTATCTAAATAATAGAGTTTTTCTTTTTGGTTGCTAATCCAGATACGATAACGGATAATCCTGCTGACTAGACTAAAGTAATCCTCGGGATTTTCAAATTTCTTAAAAATAGTTTTTAAGAAAAACAACATTACTTCCTTGGAGATAAAGGGCATTTCCTGGCGGCGTTCCATAATCAAGGCCGTATTTCCGGCAGAAAAACCCAAATTTTTTAAAATTATCTCTAAAGAAGTTTGATTTACCAGATTCAAATTAGAATTACCCTGAAAGGTCAGATAGGGTTTGATGCTCTCGAGGGTACCTAAAGAAAGAGAGTTAATCTTGCCGAGCAGATCATTACTATTTTGAAATCTTTCTTTCTTTTTTTTATTGGTCTTGATAGCCTTCTCAAAGTCCCTGGTAAGGCGCTCAATTTCAAATGCTTCCAGGCCGGCCACTTTTAAGATCCCACCAAAGCCGACTGCTGTAATAGTGTTAGGGTTTATCTTTCCATGAACGGTCACAAAAGGACCGAGGTTTTGATGAAGTGCCGCGCCATTTTTTAATAATGGCAACTCATCTAGCGCTATTAAAAAGCTGTTTCGGGGCTGATAAGGTGTTTTTAAACTTTGGTAATAATCCCTTTCCGCTCCGTTTTCGCGGGGTTCATCATCAAAATCGATCCAGTCATATAAGGGAGCCAAGGGAAAAGTGAAAGCATTTACTCCCAGCTTAGCTTCATTAAATAGATTCACATTAGGCTTGCTTCCTTCATCTTCAATTAAAATATCAATCCGGTAACCCTCTTTTTGATAACTTAAAAATCCGTGGTGAAACCAGGGATCATTTGGGGTATCATGCTCGATTGTAGCATCCTCTTTTAAAGAAACCAATCTTTCCTGTAAAGCGCCTTCGGCTAAGTGGCGGTAACGATAGTTTTGGTCAAAAAGAGCTAAAGAAGCCAACTCGATTTCCGAACGATAAAAAAGAAAGGTAGCAATCATCCCTAAAATAATTAAAATCCAGATAATAACTATTAAGCTCGAACCTTTTTCCGACTCGGGGAGTCTACTTGAGTTCTGTATCATTAAAAATGTAATCCTATTCTTAAAATCATTCAAAATTGTATAATAAAATCATCTCAAATTTGGGGCTGTTTTCACCGGAAATATCAAACTTCCTAATGACTGTTCTTGAAAGGCTACTCTTACCTTTACTAAGGCCGGAAGCACTTCTTTCCGAGCAGCATACCAGGTTTCCAGCCAATTTTTTTCTTCAATATTATATAACTGAAACTGCCAATCTGTAATATTTTTAAATAAAGCTCTTTCTTTTACCGAACTTCCCCAAATATATTTGCTCCGATAGACGATCTGCTCTTCTTTGGCAAAACGATAAGTTACCCTTTTAAGCCCGGTAGCAGTCTCTTGCCAAAAAGTAAGTTGGCTAGGGGTGCCGATAACCGCCGCTTCGGTTAAATAACCGCTAGTATACATAGTACTGAAATCATCAGCTAAGATTTGATGGATCTTTTGTAAAGCCTGTTGGCGGTTATAGGCTTGGTCATTTTTAAGCCAGAGAGTGACTCCGGTATACAATAATTGGGAGA
>JANQHU010000086.1 GCA_028282485.1 Bacillota bacterium | reverse complement strand
ATGGTAGCGATTACTACAGATTTCTGGTTGCATTGTGTCCGAGGAGGAACTATTAAGCCAAAAGATTCTGGGCAAAAGACTACATAAAAAGAAAGTAAGGTGAAATATTTATTGAGAAAAAATGCTAAGGAAAAACAATGGATTGAGTATAATTATACGGAAAAATATTTTAGTAGAAAAAAGTCCATCCAAAAATATGCTTTTGGAATTGCATTTTTAGTTTGTGTTAGTACTGTTATTATACAAAATTATATACCTTTATTGACTTTACCAATAGTTATTACTCTTATCATATGGCTTTTCGCATACAGCGGAGTCTACCGGGAATTCGAACGAGACCAAATCTACATTGACGAAAATGGGTTAATCACCTTTCGGAAACATTTTACCGATAAATTTGGACATCCCTATGCCCTTTGTATCGTAAAAGACATCAAAAAAATCTTTATCAAAAAGAAAAAAATAATTTTTCATGGAACAATCATGATTTACAGCGATGGAAAAGATCAAAAAGGCTGGCGGTTAGCAATACCTAAAGAACTAGAAAACGTAGACGACTTAATCAGCTACGCCCAGCATAATTATCCCCAAAAACCTCAGCAAAAAACTAACCAATGGTCAGATCCCAAAGCTAAGCGGAGAGAAACGAATTTTCGAGAAATCTGGCAAGCAATTAACATACCGTTAGGAAAAGTCGTAAGCTTGGCATTAAAGATCTTCCTAAGCACCGGGTTAATTGCCTTACTCTGTGCTTATATGGTAGAGATTCAAAAAATAGTGATCCCCCTCTTAATTGTGGGAATGATTTTCATTGGAATGTTTTCCTTTTTAGCAATAGTTTACTTTGTAAGCTATATAATTTGGGAATACCTAATTGACATAGCAATGCAAAGAGTAAAAAAGTACCAAGGATACTATTGTTATACCCAAAAAATAAATAAAATAGGAAACGCCACCATCTACCCGATACGTCAGTACAATGGGTATAGTGAAACCGTTTTTTATGATCAAAAAAACGTAGATAAAGAATACGAACCCAACCTCCCAGGAGACCTTAAAAGTAATCCCCTGGACGGGAGAAGGCTCTTAGTAAAAGACCTGACCATCTTTAAAACCGTCAATAAAAAACGAAAAATGGAAATCTACTACCTACCTAAATCAAAAGTAATAGTTAAAGTAAGACAAATTGAAGAGCCAGAAGAAGAAACCTAAACGAGCCGGAAAGCTTTCCCCGGCAGGGAAGCCGGGAGCGTGGCATAGAGTCAGGAGGCCGCGGGATAAAGAAAGGTTCGCAAATCATACAGGTGTCCGGCGTGTTTTGGTTGACAAGTGCGTGAATTATTAAAACTTATTTTTGGTTCCAAAGATGTTATCTGAGGAATATATTAAAACAGAACTTTATTGAGGAGGTAAATTTTAATGTCGAAAAAAGATTCCAAAAATATTAATATTCAAGCGATTTCTTGTCCACCAGGAGGCAAATTATATACAGTTCAAAAAGGGGATACGATGTACCAGATTGCTAAGGCAAACGGAATTTCCTTAAACTGTTTAATTCAGTATAATCCGCAAGTACCCAATCCGGAGATGATTTATCCCGGTCAAGTAATCTGTATCCCTTCGAAAGCCCAATGTGAGGAGACTCCAAATTGTCCGCCAGGCGGCAAACTATATACCGTACAAAATGGGGATACCATGTATCAAATAGCTATGGATAACGGTATTCCCTTAGATTGTTTAATTGAATCTAACCCTCAAGTCACTAATCCTAATGTGATTTTTCCCGGTCAAGTGCTTTGTATACCTCCCAAAGCCCAATGTGACTGTCCGCCAGGCGGCAAACTATATACTGTACAAAATGGGGATACCATGTATCAAATAGCCATGGATAACGATATTTCCTTAGATTGTTTAATTGAATATAACCCTCAAGTAACCAATCCTAATGTGATTTTTCCCGGTCAAGTACTTTGTATTCCACCGGCGAGTGCTTGTAATACTTCGATGGCTGCGGAGAGTAGTGACTGTTCTCCGGCGCGATATTATATGGTGCAACCCGGGGATACCATGTATAAAATTGCTAAATGTTGGGGAATTAGTTTAGATTGTTTAATTACTTATAATAAACAGTTTTCCGATCCGTCCCAGATTCAAGTTGGTGATTATGTTTTAGTTCCTTGGTAAAAGATAAAAAAAGTTAAGAAATAAAGAGGTTTGAAGGAGTTGAATTTTTTTAATTGTTCAAAACCTCTTTTTTTTTGTCCCAAATTCCGTTATACTTAGAAGGGTATTTATGGATATTAAAGAAAGAGGTTTTTTGAGATTGATGCAACCGATTCATTGGTTTCCCGGACATATGGCCAAAGCCAAACGGCAATTAACAGAAATGCTAAAGTATTTAGATATCATTATTGAAGTGCGTGATGCCCGGATCCCGTTAATTAGCCACAATAGTGATTTAAAACATCTCTTCCAGCGGCGTCCGGTAATCATCGTTTTAAATAAAGCTGATTTAGCCGAAGCGTCCATCACTAAAGAATGGCAGTCTTTTTTAATGCAGCAAGGTGCTCTGGTGGCGGTAGTAAATGGCAGAAACGGAAACGGAGTGAAAGAGATCTGGGATTTACTTAATAAAACCGTTCAGCTCAAGAGTACTAGGCCAAAAAGAGTAGGGGTAGTGGGTATTCCTAACGTGGGTAAATCATCGGTTTTAAATCGGCTCTTAGGCGTAAGTACTGCAAAAACAGGAAATCTTCCCGGCGTAACTCGCGGGAAACAATGGGTCAAAAAAGGGGGATTCGAGCTTTTGGATACCCCGGGCCTATTACCCCCCAAGATTCAGGATCAAGCAGGCGGGTTTCGGTTAGCTATGATCGGAACGATTCGCGACGAGATTATTCCTAGCTATGATTTGGCCCTGTTGCTGATTGAGCAATTGGGAGTTAAACTGTTTAGTCGGTTTGGAGAGTCAGAGCTGGTTGATGGGCAGGCAGAAGAAATCCTAGACTGGTTTGGTAGAAAACGCGGTTTTCTCGTCAAAGGGGGAGAGGTAGATCTACACCGGGCCGCCATCACTTTATTAAAAGATTTTCGAGAGGGGCGGTTGGGGAAATTTAGCTTGGAGTTTCCAGGCGGGGATTCCGTTTCGGAAGATTTTTAATGATTTTTAGTAAAAATAAGCCCCCAATTAAAGAAGTGATGTGAAAACTGACGATGCGCCATAAAATAATAAAAATTGCTCTTAATTGTAAGGGTACAAAGAAGAGTATCGAATAAAAACCTAATTCCATCACGCCACTGCCTCCGGGAATGGGCAGGTAGGAAATAACAAAAGTAAGCACAAATTGGTAAATAATTGTTTTGGCAAAAAGCCAAGGAGTATCTACGTTAAAGGCCATCAGCAAAAAAGGCGTAATTGAAAAGAAGGCTATCCAGTAACTAGCGGAACAAAGGATTGCGAGAAAAAAGTGAATTCCTTGCCGAAACTCCCGAATAGATTGATGAAAAATATCCATTTCAGCGATAATTTTTTGTAAGTTATCCTTAAGTTTTGTTCCGAATTTGAGTTTTTGAAAAGGTTTAATTAACCAGAGGGCGAGTGATTTACCTAATTCTGGTTTGGTTAAAAGAAGAATCATTAATACCGAAAAAAGTAAGGATAAGGGAATGGCAAAGCCAATAATTTGTTTGACCATATGGGTTGCGAACTTATTATAAAATAAAAAGAGTAGAAAAGGAGCAGCAATATTTAAAATTAATGAAGCTAAGATAACGCGAATGGTTACTACCGCACTCGCTTTACCCGGGGTTAGACCAGTACGGCATAAGAGATATATCTGGGTAGGAATCCCAGCGGAGTTAAAAGGAGTAATACTCCCGGCAAAAGTAGCCGCTAGGTTAATCCCCAAGATTTTTTGAAAGGGAATCGTTTCCCCTAAACCTTTGGCAATCAGGCGAATCCGCCAGCCTTCTATTAACCAAGATAACAAGAGTGCCCCTAAAGCCAATGCTAAAGCCAGGTAGTTAATCGAAATGTTTTGGGGCCATCCTTTTTCCGTTAGAGAGTAATATGAGATTAGGCTACAACTAACAACTGTTAGGAGAAGAAAGAGTAAAATTCCTTTTTTTAACCATTTTTTTAAAAATTCTAATTGGTTCAAGAATGCCTCCCGAAAGAATTTACCATAATGTTATTTTAGTCAATGATCATATTATAACACTTTTTGCAAGGGTTTTGATCAAAAATACTAATATTTTTTTTAAAAAAAGTAACAATATTGTTTAGAAAAGCAATCAGAGAAAAAGAATTACATCAATTATTGAAGTTTTTAAAGTATTATCTAAAAAATACCGATATTAGGATACAAAGGATGATTTTTTAAGTGACAGAAACTCAAAAGAAAAAATTAGATCTTTCTTTTGCCGAACGTTGGCAAGAAGAGCAGGAGTGTTGGCAGCAAGGCTATCGGAGAGTGGCCGGTTTTGATGAAGCCGGCCGCGGACCCCTAGCCGGACCGGTAGTAGCGGCGGCCTTCATCATAACGCCTG
>JANQHU010000067.1 GCA_028282485.1 Bacillota bacterium | reverse complement strand
CCTTCTTATCCAATTCAATACGAAACATTTCCGTATTACTGGAGATGTGTTCTACTTCCGTCTCAAAAAACATGACCGTCTGCATATTTAAGGAAGTATTAATGGTCATCGGCTGGTCGGTGCGATAAATAGTCCGGTAGCCAGCCAGGCCCGGTAAACTGATTGTCAAAGTAAATGTTAGTGTTAAGAGACTTATTAATAATGCTAAACGTTTCATCTCAGATCTCCTCCTTTATCATGCCATACTTTTCTTTATTCTTTATTTTTTTCTGTAGCTGGTTTTACCTGATTAGCCTCAATATCAACCACTTCTAACCCCCAAAAGTTGTTGTTGGTTGGCTTAGATTTACGAATGCCAATGGTAAATTTCATTTTTTGAGCATTTATTTCACTATTTTTTACCGTGGCAAAGACATCAATCAGATAACCATTTTGATACTTCCGGAGACGGGTATCAATCTTTTGGACCATAATCTCCGAATAGTAATTCTTTTGCCCCTTTTGTTTCATTTCAATTCCCTGAGCCTTAATCTGCTTTAAATATTTGGCCTGGAGCGGCGGGGCCATCAGGACCAACCCGCGCTTAATTTGGACCAAATAGTTTTCCCCATTCCAGCTATAGAGGCGGTTTAAAAAGGTGGTCAGAAAGATTTGGTAGTCAACCAGATCGGATAAACTTTTATCCTGCATGATTTCCATCAGATCCGGAACTCCCCGCTGATCTACTTTTACCACCAGGGGCTTTTTCATGACCAAATAGATATTGACGCAGAGGGAGATTAATAACGCTACTACCAAAGCGGCAAAGAGTACCATCCAGATTTGTAGTGATTTTTTTAGCAGTGCAATAGGACTCAAGTAATTTTCCCGGATCACGTCCAGTTGTTGTTTCTTATCCACAAAAGCCGACCTCCTTTTTGGTCTGGGGAGAGGTGAATTTTTAGAATTAAAGACTATTTATTCATAATTTGCTTTAAAGTGGCATCATCAAGTTTAAGGTCGTCAATTCTTTGATATAAATCACTAATATATAATGATTGGTTTGTTAAAATTTCATGTCGATTTTTCAAGACATTCATTTGATATATTTCGAACAATAAGGAAACCATCAACAAATCAGTTTGGGACTTTGCCTTTAGTACATCCCGGTCTGAAAAGTTATTTGAATCATCTAAGAGAACTTCCCATGTCTCATGGGCATTGTCTTTCATCTTTTTGTAAATTTCAATTTTTGCTTTCGTTCCATGAAGACTTTCTTTTTTGTTTAAACCATTAGTAAAAGAAGGACCATAATATTTTACTACATCATTTAATGCGTGATCAACGACATTTTTCTGCGCACTCAAATGATAGATCTTTCTGTTTTCCGAAGATAAATTGGGGTGGGTATTATCAGTACCATCAAAAACTTTACCTAATCGCTGGAGATCCTTAACTCCCACTTTACTTAATTGTGAGGAATATTTAGTAATTAAATTTTTGTAACTATAGTATTTATAGTTTAAATTTCCCACTAATCTTCGATACTTTTTATAGGTATTGTAAACATTTTTAACTGACTTAATAGCGGTACTACCCGCTATTTTATCACCTATAAAAGGAATAGCATTCTCCTTACCCCATCTCATTTGCTGATATAATTTGTATAATTGCTCGTTATCATTGCCTAATTTATCACGGAGTAACCCTATTTTGCCTCCAATAGCTTTATTCATAAAAGAGAAACCCGAGTTAACCGCCCCGATCACTGCTGTAGCACTAGAACCGATAGCTGATAAAATTGATGTTAAAATAGGCATTAGCGCCGCGGCGTCAAACCCGAAAGCAGCTGACGCCTTAGGCGTATGAATCATCATTCCCAGCAAGAAAAAAACTATCGCAATAATAATAATCTTCTGATTATCTTTTAACTTTTTAAACATGATACCTCCCCCCTCTATTCTTTGGCCGAAAAGATGCCGTGGGGGTACTTTTCGGCTAAAGCATTACAAGTCTTGATAATATCCCCCTCGTACCGGGCTAATTCTTTATCGAATTCGGAACGATCCTGAGGATCGGTAGTGGCTAGCCAGTAGCTAAAGGGATCGGGGGTCACCCGGCCGATAAACCCGAATTTTTCCGGAGATTTGATAAAGACCTCACTAAAATAACCTTTTTTAGTGGCCATTCGCTGAATTAATTCTACTTCCCGGGGGACAAGGCCGAAGATGTTTTGCAAGCGCTCGTAGTCACTGGTATTGGCCTGTTTTAAGATGAAACTAAAGCCAATATTCTCCATAATAGCATCTTTCAAAACCGGGTTTTGCACATAGGTCCCCACATCCTGACTGATGGTAATCAAGGCCCCGTGATACTTACGAATGGTGCGGTAGAGCCCCCGAATCAACTCAACCCCTGACTCAGTGCCAAAGAACTTCCAGACTTCGTCAAAGATGATTAACTTAATTCGTTCTGGGTCTCGCTCCAGTTTGGTCCAGATCAGGTTGGAGATATAAGCCATAAAGACCTCGGTAAGCTCCGGGATGGTCTCGATTCCTTTTAGGTTAAAGCCTAAAATAGTCTTATCCACTTGCAAACTACTCTCTAAATTATTACAAAATTCGCCGAGAGTTCCTTTGGTCCACCGTTGTAAGTGGCGCAGGACACTATCTTGGACTTCTCGCAAATTAGAGTTTTCATACTCCAGCGCCTCCATAACCGCCACAAAATCGTCAATGGTTACAGCTGGTTTTTCTAAAGCCGCTACTCTTTCAATAGTATCTTCCACAATAATTTTTTCGTCTAAACTCAGTTTCTGCTGGTCGGAGTCCCGCACCATGATCTCCAAAACATTCTGCCAGAAGATGCGTTTCTCTCCGGAACTAACGTAAAAGGGATTAATAGAAACCTGATCGTTAATCTGAAAGTACTGGCCTTCTAAAGATTTAACAAACTTTTCAAAGCTATTGCCAATTTCTATAAAAATGATTTCCGGGTTTAAACAGAGATAGTCTTTGGCTAAAAGATTCATAAAAAAGGATTTCCCTTGGCCGGTAGCCCCTAAGATTAAGCCGTTTTTGTTGGGATAGCGGGGACTCAAGATGTTAAAATAAGTCAAGGAACGCCAGCGGTTTTCTACCAAAGAGACGGGTTCTCCGGAGTTGTCCGGGCCGCCCCAGAGGGGGATCAGATCGGAGATTACTTGGGTTTTAAAAGGAAAACTGCGGCTATTTTTCAGCTTATTATTCCCCGGCCAAAAAGTCTTAAAAAGGGAGAAGTTCCCGTAGGTCTCCAGATAAGCCTTGGCCGAACCCAGTTGCGAAAAGACTCCTTCGGCAATATTACAATTATAGTTTAGCTCGTCCAAAGAGTAAGCCTTGACTAAGACCAACAGCTCGCAATCAAAAATATTGGTATTCCCATTGGCGATATCCGTCAGCAAAGTCGATAACTTTTGATGCTTAATCAAAAACTGCTCGTTGGCATCACCGGCCACTCCGGCACGCATGGCGTAGGCAATCCCCTTTTTGGCCTCGAGACTTTTGATGGTTTCTTCAATATTGCGTTTTTGCAAAGCTAGCTGGATATCAAACTCAAAGCGGAGATCCCCGTTATATAAAGCCTTAATAATGGTAGGGAAAACCGTTTGGGGAGGAGCACTGTTTTTGATACTGATCACCCGAGCGTACATATTATTCATGCCGAAATAATAAGGAGTTTTGAAGACGCAAGAAGCAACCAGATCTTCCGGAAAAAAGTATTGCACATCCCGCACTTCTTGCAAATTAATGGCACTGGCGGTATATTCGATGATTTCTTGGCGGCTTAGTAGCTTGGTACAGAGCCCGGCCACCTGCAAATAGGTCTGGAAGCGCTGCTGGTACTCTTGCATTTCCCGATGGGCTTTACTAATCTCGGAGACATACTTGCCCTCTAATTCCTCGGGAGTTTCAAAGAAAGATTTTAACTGGACTGCCTCCAGATAGCTAAACTGTTTGGCGACGGTAATATACAACGTATAACGAAAGAGCTCGTAATTTTTGATCTGTTGTTGTAATTTTTGTAACCGATTTTGAAAAAGAGCTTGCACCAAGGGGGCTCCGGACTGGTTTTGCTCGGCATAAGCCGCTAAAACATCCTCAAAATAGCGGTCTTTTTTCATTCTGATTTGGACAATTACCTCTTGATCCAGATCATTTAAGATGTTATCCAAATTCTGCTTAATCCCCAGGAGTTGGTCATGATCGAGAAAATCGTCGTAAATCGGTTGCAACCCTAGCGTAAAAGCAATAGTGCCGTCATCCAAAAAGGCCATATTGTCCACAAACCCGATATACGGGATATGGGGCATCAGGTTTTCGTCTAGTTTATTGCTCCCCAGGCCGACAGCGCTGGCTAATAGCTCTTTCAGATACTGTTGGTTGACCATCCAGGTTCTCCCCCTTTGACAGATTGCCGTCTAAATGGTTCGGAATCAACACATACTCCAGATAAAATTTAATGGCTCCCGGGTTATTTTGGTTTTGATACCAGGCGACAAAGCCCACCGCCGCTGCCGCAATGCCAATGCCCATCACTTGCAGCAAAGGCCATATGATCATGGAGATCCCCATAAAGAAGGTAATATAAATCAGAAAGGATCTGGTCGAGCCGACCACTGCCACTTCAGTAGTCCAACTATATTGTTTTGCCATCATAATCACCTGTCATTATGTTGTTTTGTTAAAAATACCTAGTAAAGCCCCGGCTAAAAGAACTGCCCCAAACATCAAGCCTACCCCGATCAAAGCCCCGATTAATTTCTGCTTTGCCATTTGATGCCCAAAAGCCATATAGCCGCCACCGATAACAATAGCCAAAACTCCCAAAATTGGCAATAAATTACCCATGGTGTTTTGAAGACCTGTTTTGAAATTACTCGTTGCATCACTTAATCCACTTCCGTTGCTATTTTTTTTAAAAGCATTATCAAGATTAAAAAGTGCATTATTATTATTATTAGCATCCACCGCATAACAACTAATTCCTAAGCTAAACACCATCACTACCAATAACAAAACGGACATTAACTTTTTCATTTTAAAAACAACCCCCTGTTTTCTAATTTAATTTTTTAAAGTTAGAAATGATTGTAAGTAATAATTAGTTTTCATTTTTTTACAACCCTTTCTCCTCACCTCCCGGCTAAAGGTAATTTGGTTTTAGGTCAATAACTTAAATTTGTTTGTAAATAATTACCTCTGTTACTACTAATTATAATACAAGTCTCCCAAAAAGAAAAGTGTTATAAAGTTACAGTAATGTTAAATCTCTATTGTATAGGTAAATTATACTTTCTAAAGCAGTTTTCGACAATTAATATCTTGTTAAAAATAAACAAAATGCCCAAATATTCACCTTTTGGTGCCTTATTTGGGCCAATCAAACTGACAACTATGACTATAACTAGCCAGAAAACTACAACTCCAAAAAACTT
>JANQHU010000404.1 GCA_028282485.1 Bacillota bacterium | reverse complement strand
TACCAAATTATTCATAACCTCTATATTGATCACTATCGCAAAAAAAAGCATCGTCCATTAATTGCTTCTCTAGATGAGCCTCAAACTTTTCTGGAAAATGAAAAGCCGATTGAAATTCCGGATTGGACTACTAATCCGGAAAGCGAAGTAGTCCGTTTGGAGCTCGGCAAGCAGATTCAGGAAGGTTTAAAAAAATTATCGCCGGAATACCGGGCCGCAGTAATTCTCTGTGACATTCAGGGTTTATCTTATGACGAGATTGCCCAAGTTGTCGGATGTTCTATTGGTACTATTCGCTCGCGGATTCACCGGGGGCGTAAAATGTTACGTCAAATTTTAATTCCTTATTTGCAAGGTAAGGAGGTTTAACAATGAATTGTTGTTATATTCAAAATCTACTTTCCGCCTTTATTGACAACGAATTAGATTTGGAAAAACGTCGTCAGATCAGAAATCATTTGCACTCATGTCCGGAATGTACTAAAGAATACCAACAATTACTAAGCCTTAAATCATGTTTAACCGATCTGGAAACTAACGACTATGAGTTTGACCTAATTTCTAATTTACAGGTTAGAATTAACTTTGAAGCAGATCACTCTTGCAGAGAAAAAGAACGGTTTGTTTGGTTTAAAAAAACGGGAATGGTTTTTGCCTGTGTAGGAGTCTTTTTTGTGATTACTTTTATTCTTTTTCCACCTTCCCATTCACCAGAGACTAATTATACAACCAATCTCCAATCACCTACCGAGAAGAATCCCGTTGCCTATGATCAGAGTATTTCCTTAGACTATCCCGTTACTATTTATCAAGCAGCTACCACAGTAATTCTGCCCTAAAAAAATAAACGAGTCACGGGGACTCTTTCCCCTTGACCCGCTTTCGCTAAAGTATAATACAAATCAAACCGCCGCTACCTTCATTAATTATTTTACTCAAAGTTTCTTGTAATTTCTCCTGAGCGTTTTCTGGCATATGGGATAATTTGTTTTGGATACCTTCTTTTACCAAATCGTACATCGACTTCCCAAAAAAATCAGTTTGCCAGATGCGCGAAGGATCTTTTTCAAATTCTTCAATCAAGTAACGAACAAATTCTTCCCCTTGTTTTTCCGTCCCCACTATGGGAGTTACTTCGGTATTAATATCCGCTTTAATAATATGAAATGACGGGGCACTGGCTTTTAATTTTACGCCAAAACGATTGCCGTGCCGGATTAATTCTGGCTCATCGAGAGTAAGTTCGCTCATTTGCGGGGGCACAACCCCGTATCCTTGCTCTTTTACCTGGAATAAAGCTTCCGAAAGCTTATCATACTCCCGTTTGGCCACAGCTAATTCTTTCATAATTCGTAATAAGTGATAATCCCCATTAACTGTGAAACCAGATAATTCTTCTAAAATATTATAGAAAAGCTCCCGTTTAGTTAACATCTCAATCTCAATAGACCCTTGACCAAGCTCAATCCGGCGGGCTACCGCTTCGTCAATCTCCTCCAGTTCATTTAACTCCAAGATCGTCTGCTCAACATCCCGAATTTGATTGATACTCTTGACCGCATTAAAAACTGACCTCTCAAACTTTTCTCTTAACCAAAAACCACTATCCAACTCTTCGATCCATCTGGAGAAGTTGAATCTGATTTCCCGCACCGGAAAACTATAAAGTAGTTCCTGCATTATTTGGTTTATTTGTAAATTGCTTAATTGTAAACAATTTACGGCTAAGACTGGCACTTGATATTTAGCTTTTAATTCAGCCACTAAAGCTAGGGTCTGTTCGGCTTCCGGATAAAGGGAATTTACGACTAATACAAAAGGCTTTCCAATGGCTTTCAGCTCATTAATAACTCTTTCTTCCCCTTCTACATAGCCTTCCCGGTGGATATCTGTAAAACTACCATCAGTGGTTATCACTAAACCAATTGTTGAATGCTCGGCAATTACTTTTTGGGTACCTAACTCGGCCGCCTTGACAAAACTAACGGCTTCTTCAAACCACGGCGTAATCACCTGGCGCGGCCCGTTTTCATCCTCGTATCCGGAAGCACCATTGACAGCATAACCGACACAATCCACCAGGCGGACCCGAAAATCAATATTTTCACCTATTTTGACTTCCACTGCTTCACTGGGGACAAATTTGGGTTCTGTGGTCATAATAGTCCGGCCATTACCACTCTGCGGCAACTCATCTTGAGCTCTTTCCCGTTCGTAATGATCAGCAATATTGGGTATTACCATTTGCTCCATAAATCTCTTAATAAAGGTTGATTTTCCCGTTCGTACCGGACCCACTACCCCAATATAAATATCCCCAGCGGTACGTTCGGCGATATCCCGAAAGATATCATATCCTTCCATTCTCTCCCCCCTCTTTCTTTATATAGCTATTCTATAAGAAATACAATATAAATATATGGGCAGGGAGGAGAGATTATGAACAAGTAGTAATAAAAAAACCACTTTTTTAGTGGTTTAATTTTGATTATTAATCAAGTTATGTTCTTCACTTTTTTTAATAACCTCAAGTTTGGCTAAAGCCAACTGGAGTTTTGCTTGAGCTTTGACAAAGTCAAAATTACTTTGGTAACTATATAAGGAATCTTCCGCTTCTCGTTTATTCTGCAGGGCTGTTTCCACATCAATATTAGCTGATAATTCGGCGATTTCGGCTAAGATAATAATCTTATGGGGGGTGACCTCCATGAACCCTTCGCTGACAGCCAGATAATACTCAGTTCCTTTTACCTGATATTTTAAAACACCAGTAGCCAGGGTCGTTAACAGCCGGATATGCCCGGGTAAGATTCCTTCATATCCAGATTGAGTTGGGGCTAAGACAAAATCAACTTCTTTGCGCAACTCAATACTGTGGGGCGCCACTATTTCTAATAAAATTGATTGACTCATCTTTGCTCTCCGGTTTTTGTTA
>JANQHU010000464.1 GCA_028282485.1 Bacillota bacterium | reverse complement strand
CAATAACAGAAGCTCCAATTTTTTTCAGGGTAAACTCCCCCCGATTTTGTAAAATATTTTCAAAAGTATATAAAAGGGCCTCTAGTGGATACCATTTTCCTTCCTCTGGATTATCAATCCCCGTTTTATTTAAAATTTCAATAGCTCTTTTTTTAAAAACTCCCATACCTTCAAGTAATCCTAGTAAGACTTCTCCTCTAACTTCAACCCCTTTTATTGAACCTTTTTTTGCCACTAATTGAGCCATCAAAAAACCTCCTTAATAAAATAAGTCGATTGAGCTAAAAAACCTCTTATTTATATATCGGTTTATTGTTTGGAAAAATAAGACTAAAATTGAAAAAATATAAACTTATTTTACTTAATTAGGAAGTCCCGATTTTGATAAAAATTCTCTTAATAACTCCTGATTCTTCTGATTTCTCTGTTGTAAAATTTCGTATCCTGTTTTCAACTTTTGGGTTAGCTTGGTTGGATTGGCAAAAATGCTTGCCACTTTAATTCGTAATAAGTCAAACAACTGGGGCTGATCATATTCGAAAAATAAGTCTTCTTTAATATTTAATTCTTGGTATAAATCCCTTAATCTCTGGTCATGGCCAATCGCCAGCTGGGGCACTGCCGCGGCTAAGGAGAGAATCCCGGCGTGATAACGGGAAGTAATTAATAAGTCTAACCCCCGTAAAACACTAGTGATCTCCGCCGCATTATAATCTTTAGCCGAAAAAATCTGCAGCCGTGTCTGCTGCTCCATGCCTGCGTAAATCATCCTAGCAATGGGTTCATCTAACTCTTCCATACAAATCAAGGCCAGCTGACAATTATATTGATCTAATAACCACCTCAGAAAATCAATATAGTTATTAACCAGCTCCTGCCGCAGTTGGCGCCGTAACGAAGAATCCGAAAAATAATAGGGATAACGGTAACAATTTTCAGGTTTACCCCATAAACGCATTACTACCGGCCACAAATAAAAATCTACCGGGGCGATCCCGATCACTCTTTTTTGATTAGGCCAAATTTTTTGAAGTAAGTCTGGTGCCCCAGCCAACGCTTCAAACTCCAAAGCTAGATCCGCCGTTACCATCAAGGGGGCTTTTACTTGCAAATCTTGTAATCTGGTGGCGGCTGCCTCTGTTCGCGTGGCTATTAAAGTAGTTTTACTAGCTTCCTGACGCACCAGTTTTTGATTAAAAGGTTTCAACTCTCCCGCATCAACCCCATAGGCCATAATCGGCTTCTGAAATTTCTTGGCTAGATGAGTGGTCCAGAGCCAGAGCCATAACAGAAATGAACTCCAGGTATCCATATAACAACTGCCTTCTACTAATAAAATCAAGTCATGCTCGCGCACCAGACGCCAAATAGCCCGAAAATAAAGGGCGGGCAGCCTGACAATTTTTAAATGATCACTTTCTTGCAAGTAACGCCGCAAATTAGCAGGAGAAAGGCTCGGAATAGTGATCTGCACAGTTTCGCCAAAAACTTCGCGAATATTTTTAATAATTACCAATAGACGGGCCTCGGCACCAGTATTATTAGCACCATTATAGCCAACCAAAAGAATATTCTTAATTTTCATTATCTCTTTTCCCTTTTCTTTGCTTATTTCTTTTTCAATTCAGGTTATTCTTTACACCGCTTTCTGCAAAATACGTAAAATCAAGCTTCTCTGCCGGGTTTTCTTGATCCCTAACTTCTTAAATAATTCTACTGTATCAGTCACCCGATCATCTCCGTTTTTCAAACATTTCAATTTTCGCCCTAAGCTAACCTTATTTTTTTAATGCCAAAAGCAATTACAAAACAAATTCCATTCATCAGCACAATGGTGGCCCCGGTGGGTAAATTAATAAGATACGATAAAAAGACTCCAAAAAGCACACAAAAAATAGCAATAGAAACAGCCCCAAAAATAGTAGTCTTAAATCCCTTTGCAAATTGCAAAGCGGTCACCGTGGGAAAAATAATTAAGCTGGAAACTAACATGGTTCCCACTACCCGAATTCCTAAAACAATGGTAATTGAGGTCAAAATAGCAATTAAGTAATTAAAGCGCTTGGTATCTAAGCCACTGACCCGGGCAAATTCTTCATCATAGGTGATGGCAAATAAACTATTATAAAAAAATAAAATTGTCC
>JANQHU010000424.1 GCA_028282485.1 Bacillota bacterium | reverse complement strand
ATAAATACTGATTTTAAAAGAGAAAAATAGAAAAACTGAAAAAAGTTGATCTATAAGGGATGAGGGGGATTATATTGAAGCGAACATCAAGGTCTTTGGTGGGGATAAGATTGTTACTGATAATGAGTTTGTTTTTTGTCTTAGCAATCCCTGCTTTAGCGGAAGCAGACTTAACAGTAATGATGATTGATGTGGTTGGTAATAAGACCGTTCCAACGGAAAAGATTTTGGAGGTTATTACCAACAGTCAGCTGGGGGTACCGGTGGCCCCAGAAAAAGTTCAGCAAGATATCCAGGCGATTTATAATTTAGGGTATTTTGCGGATATTAAAGTGAAAACTTTTAAGGTGTTTGGCGGCCTGAAGCTCCAGTTTGAGGTGGTTGAAAATGCCCCTTTTCAAAAAGTGGAGATTACGGGGCTGACTAAAGTTAAGCCTCGGGAGCTCCAAAAGTTTTTTGTGCAAAAACCAGGAGAAGCTTTTAGCCGGGTGATTTTTGCCGAAAACTTGGATAAGGCCTTAAAGTATTGCCGGGAGAAAAAAGGCTTAATTATTCGTCCCAAAAGTGAGAGTTTAGAAATCTCTAAAGAGGGAGTAGTTCAAATTGAGCTGGTCGAATTAAAATACGGTAAAATTAAGATTGACATAGTTAAAAACGAAAAAATAATGAGTCATACCAAAGAAAAAGTTATTCGCCGGGAGCTTACTTTTAAAGAGGGGGACATTATTAATTTAAAAGAACTGCAAAATAATTTTTATGCTTTAATGCGCTTGCAGATTTTTGACAGTGTTAATCCAGTGTTGGAGCTGAGTAGTATTCCAGATTCCTTAGACTTGACTCTGGAAGCTAACGAGACGCACCGCGGAGTGATTAAATTTTCTATTAGTGCGATCCCCGATACCGGCGACTGGGGGGGCCAGGTAAGTGTCATGGATCCTAATTTAATGGGCCTGGGCCAAAACTTACGCTTGGATGTGAATATTATGAAAGGTGGCAGTAATACCGTTGAGTTTTCCTTTCATGAACCCTGGCTAGATTCCAACCGGACCTCCTTTAACTTATCTTTATATAATAGTACCGGAGACAAGATCTCTTCTTTAAATTCCTGGTTTCCCGATGGTGATCGCAGTGTAACTTATGATTTAGATTCTTCCGAAACGGGAATAACCCTGGGGTTAGGGCGGCGTTTGTTTGGCAGTCTGGATACCAGTTTGAAAGTGAATTTTGAAAAGAATAATATTGAATCTTTTGCAGCACGCGATGGAGCCATAGCTCCCAATACCGCTGCAGCCCATCCCTTTGAATTTTGGGATAACTCGTTATCTTTGGGAATGGTCCAAAACCGTTTACGCTATGAAGATGCTACTTTCGTAAACGGGGGATATTATTTAGAAGGAAATTACGCGGTATCGGGTCCTTATCTGGGGGGAGAGTTTGACTATCAAAAGGCATCCTTGGAAGGAAAATGGTTTAAAGAATTAATGCCTAATTTAGTATTTGCCAGTCGCTTAAAAGGCTCGATCCTTAGTGGGGATTATCCCGACTACAAGCAATTATATTTGGGAGGAGATTTTCAGCTACGGGCTTTTGGCTCTTCCTGGTATGAAAGCGAGGCCACCAAGGCTTTAGTGGGAGATAAGACTATCTTATCAAATACGGAACTGCGGTATCGGTTACCCAGTAATAAAAGTTTAGAGTTTGTCGCCTTTTATGATGCCGGGCAGATTTATAATCAGGATAATTCGGTTTTTAAATCCGACTATGGTTTGGGACTTCGTTATTTGGTACCTTTTTTGGGAGTTTTTCGATTGGATTATGCCTGGAATGCGGAGACGGGAGTACCGAAGTTTGTCTTTAGTGTCTTTGAGGCATTCTAGGAATTGAGATGGAACATTATTTTCCAGTAGTTTATTAGTAGAAGTTAATCATAATTATTAAATTGCAGAGGAGCGCAGATGATGAAAAATAATAAGTTTAAACAAATATGTTTGATGGGGATTATCGCCCTGGTGTTGGCGGGTTTGATTATGGGAATTAATGGTGCTGAGGCGAAGAGTAGTGGCAAAGCCGTAATTGGTTTTATCAATAGTGAAGAATTGCAAACTAAATTACCGGATTATCAAAAATTAAAAGAAAAAATGAAGGATAAAGAGGCCGAGTTTGGTAAGTTTCGTCTTTATCTGTTACAGCAACATCAAAATGATGCGAAGGCGTTACAAGAGAAAGCAGCTAAAGAAAAGTCCGGTAAAACGGCGAAAGAGCAGACCGCTATTGATAAGAAATATACTGCGGAAGCCCAGAAAAAAGTTAATAGTATTAATAAGCAATTAGAAAAAAAGAAAAGCGAGATTATGAAGCTGATTAACGCTGAAAAAAAGAAAGTTGATCAAAATGTGAAGCAGTTAATTAGTGAAGTCGCCAAATCCAAAAAAGTTACCGTTGTTTTAGATAAAGGAGCAGTTTGGTATGGGGGTAAGGATCTTACCCAAGATGTGATAAAGAAAGCCCAAAAGAATGCTAAGAAGAAATAATTAGAATTTATTGGGATTGAATACTGAAGATTTTAAAAAGGTACAAAATGATCAAGGGTGTTTTTAAAAATAAAAAGTATTATCTAAATCGCTTAATTGTGGCCATGGTGCTTTGTTTAGGAGGAGGCTTCTTTGCCCAAGCCTATTTTGTGAACTTGACATCAGAGGATAATTTTCACCAAACTGGGGCTCACGAAGCTTCCCCTGAAACAGAGCGGATTGATTGGCAAAAGTACCGCCAGTTAGGAGTTTCTTTACGGAAATTTGTCGATAATTGGCAAGATTTTAAAGCTAATGACCGAATAGCGCCCAAAGCGACCCACTTTAGTACCAGTAATATTAAAAAAGAGGTTGCTAAAATCGATAAGCAACTAAAAGCCGAAGTTACCCTCCAACAGAACCATTACCAAAATTTACTACAGAATTATACTGACAAAAAGAAAGAAAAAATAGCTGCTGCTTATCGTATTAAAGCGGCTGAGCTCCGTCAACTTCAGCAAAAAGAGTTAGCCCATAAGAAGCAGAATCTGGATCGCCAATTGGCTGCAGCATATGAAAAAATAGAGGCTGCTTATCAACTGGTTTCAACTAATTTACAGTTGAAAATTGCCGTTTTAATTGCTGCCGGAAAGAGTAATAATGAAACTACCCAAGAAGAACAGAAACAGTTGGAAAGAGAGTTAGCCGAGCAAATGGAGCGGCTTTCTGGGCAAAAAAAACAGAGAGAGCAGTTGGCAGAGAAGGAATATGTTGATTTTACTAAGAAGAAGCAAAAAGAATTAGAGGAGCAGTTACTCAGTTATCAAGAAAAGCAAGCAGCAGAACTGCAGCAGAGTTTGCAGCAATATCAAAATCAACTAGACGCCGAATATCAGAAATGGTATCAAAAACGTTGCCAAGAATTAAAGTAGCTTGGGATGGGGGCGCTAGCGGTTTGTGAATAAGGAGTGTATCAATTTAAATGGCTACTTTAGCAGAGATCGCAGAATTAGTAAAAGGGAGAGTTTTGGGGGCTGCCCAAACAGAAATTACCGGAGTGGCGGGCTTAGATAGTATTTCAGAAGGCCAGATTACCTTTGTCACTTCGCTAAAAGGCCTAACCCAGGCCCTAGACAGTAAAGCGGCAGCGGTAATTTTACCGGAAAGCTTGGCAGAAGAGCTCACCAAACCGGGGCTAGCAGTAGCCAATCCCAAATTAGCCTTTGCCCAGATTTTAACTTATTTTTATCCCCCTCCAAAATGTCAACCGGGCATTAGCTCCCAAGCAACTATTGGTGCTAATTTTGTGGGCCAAGATATTGAAGTGGGTTCTTTTGTTAATATTGGTGATAATGTCACCATCGGTTCCGGCAGTATCATTGCGGCCGGAGCCTTTATTGGTAATAATGTGACTTTGGGAACTAATACAATTATTCATCCTAATGTAGTAATTCGGGAAGGAACGCTAGTAGGAAATAATGTTCAAATTCATGCTGGCACGGTAATTGGTAGTGATGGTTTCGGTTATGTAGCGGTGCAGCAGCAGCAGCTTAAAATTCCCCAAGTAGGGAGAGTAATTATTGAAGATGAGGTGGAGATTGGGGCTAACGTAGCGATAGATCGGGCTACCACCGGAGTTACACTGATTAAAAAAGGTACGAAGATTGATAATTTAGTGCAAATAGGCCATAATTGTATTATTGGTGAAGATAGTGTTATTTGTGGTATGGTGGGGATAGCCGGGAGTGCCGAAGTTGGGGATCGGGTGACTTTGGCAGGCAAAGTCGGGGTCAATGGCCATATTAAAATTGGTAGTAATTCGGTAGTGGCTGGCTTTGCCATGGTGATTGGGAGTTTGCCGGAATACTCCATTGTCTCCGGCCAACCAGCCCGGCCCCATTCCGAAGACATGCGCATTCATGCCGCCGCTACTCGATTGCCGGACCTGGTGAAGGAGATTAGGGCCTTACAAAAAAAGGTCGTCAAATTAGAAGAAAAACTAACCACCCCTGAAAAATAGGTCAGGATTTCAATTGTAATTACCGAATATTATTGTAGAAGGTGAATATTTGGTGATTAAGGAAAGCAATCTGCTTTAATTGGGGGTGTTCTCTGTGATGGGGATTTTTAAAGGCTTGGTAGTGGTTAGCCTGTTCATCTTGATGAGCGCGATTCCGGTTTGGGGAATGGGAGTTACCGATTTTGTGGCGGTAGTTGATGGCCCGACAGCAGCTATTTATAATCCAGCCGGATTGTTGCAGGTGAATAACCGGATCATCAAACTGGAACACCGGTTGACCGGGCGGGATTTTACTAATCTTAACTTTGGTTATGACGAATTGTTTATTTATGCGGCTCCCGGAATGGCCGGGAATGGTGCGGTTTTTGTCACTTATTCCCAAGATTTAATTGTAGTTCCAGACTATTACAGCCGCCTCCAAAGTATCGGTTATGCTTACAGTTGGGCTCCCTTAGAGCAAATCTCTTTGGGGGTATCGGGTAAATATTATACTAGTGGCTATTATTCCGATTTGATGGGAGTGATGGTCAAACAGAGTAGTAGTACTAAGGTAATCTTTGATTTGGGCCTGTTAGCTAAATTGACTCCTAATGCGAAAGTTGGGTTAGCCATACATAATTTGGGTAAAAGCGATCAGATGCAGTCAACTAGTCATGAAACTACGGTCGGCTTCTCTTACCGCTTGGGTAACCAGGTGGTGGCTGGGGAAATTCAGGATTTACTGAATGAATCCGGGGTCATGGTTTATCGAGGCGGTTTGCGCTTACAACCCTTTGATTGGTTACGGTTACATTTGGAGTATTCTTTAAGTAGCACTGATTTTACCAGTCAAGCAGCAGGATTGGAATTTAAATTATTTAAAAAATTATTTACCGAATTTTTTTGGTATTCCGCCTCCAGCCAGCTATTTCGAGGAGAGCTTTATCAGCTCGCCGTAGGTTACTCCTTTTAGCGCTTCGGGCGCTTTTTTCTTAAGATCATATTTGCGAAATAACAGAGAGATGGCTCCTTTTATTATTGCAAAGAGGGTAGGGTGAGTTTTGCGGATCATTCGGCGTTATATTTGGCGAGAGTTTATTCAATATTTTATGATTTGCTTTTTGATCTTTACCGTATTAGGAATTGGAAAGATCTTTTTTGACTATAACGATATTTTTATTGGTTATCGCATGACCTCGGAATTGATTTTTAAGCTGTTGCTCAACCAAATTCCCTATCTCTGGATGGATGTGTTACCCGCGTGTGCCCTTTGTGGGGCCTTACTGGCCATGGGGAGGTTACTGCGGGAAAATGAGTTAGATGTGATCCGTTTAAACGGAGCCGGGCCTTTTGCCATTACTTTACCAGTATTTGTAGGAGTAACCCTCATCTGTTCGCTGGCTTTTTGGTGGTATGATCAAGTGGTTCCCTCGGCCAATCATCGTTTCGAAAAAGAAATCCGACGTTTGTCATCCCAACAAGATATGCCCCTCATTAAAGCAAAAATTGTGATTAAGGCGCCTCAGGAACGTTTCGTTTATTTAAAACAGGTTGATCGCCAAAGGCAGTTAATCAAGGGAATCATTATTTTAGAAACTAAGACCCACCAAAAATGGCCCCGGTTGATCACGGCCACGGAAGGGAAGATTAATGGGGGTAACTGGCAATTATTGAACGGAATTATCCATACCCTGGATGAACAAGGGGCCGTCATTGCCGAAGCCAGTTTTAAAAAATTGCAGATTAATATGACTAATGACTTGTTACGTTTTATCAAAGACGATAAGAAGCCCTCGGAATTACAAATCAAGGAACTTTATGAAATTATTAAGAGTCAAAATCGGAGCGGCTTAAATAATCCTGTTTATGCGGTTTTTTATCACGAAAAATTTGCTTTTCCCTTTATTTCATTAGTATTGGTTTTTTTAGCAATTCCCCTGGCCTTAGCTACCGGGCGCCGTTCTTTTTGGATTGGCTTACTCTTTAGTTTACTAATTATCTTAGCTTTTTACACTATTCAAGTAATTGCTCGTTCCTTAGGAACCAACGGGATTATTAAACCCTGGTTAGCCGCATGGGCCCCCAATATTATCTTTTTTATAGTAGGGTTAGGATTGCTTCTAAAGGTTGAATTTCAAGGTGGTTAATGAGAAGAGATGGCTAAGCTGACAATGTTGCTGATGAGTTTTATTTTAGTATTGGTGGTTGGGCAACCGGTTCGGGCTAAGACTATGCCGGTACAAATTGCCGCGGATCACATTAGTTATGTTGATCATACCAAAAGCCTGGAGTGTAATGGTAATGTGGTCATTAAATATCAAGATCTGATTATTAAAGCCGACTATGCCACTATCGACCAAAATCAAGAGGTCTTATTAGCCAAAAACAAGGTGTCGGTAATTAAAGATGATTACACTTTGCAGGGTGATTCTTTATTATATTATTTTCAAAAACAAGAGGGGCGTTTAAGTCCGGCCCAGACCTTGATTAAAGCGTCAGCCAAAGCCGAAACTCTGAAGATAACCGCGGAAGAAGTTCTTTTTGAAGAAGAAGTAGCTTTATTACAAGATACTTGGATGACCGGGTGTGATTTGGCTAAGCCCCACTATCACTTTACGGCCAAGCGAGTTAAGTATTATCCAGAGCAGCGAATCGTTTTTTATCACGTTTGGTATCACGAGCACGGCCTTAAGCTGCTCTATCTTCCCTATTATGTGTTACCTCTTAATAATGATAATCGCTTTGAATTTAACCTGGGTTGGAGTGAGCAGGGGGGCTGGGATCTTTATCTGGGCTATAATTATGCTTTAACTGATCATAATTACGGCAAGTTTAAGAGCAGCCTTACCGAGAAAAAAGGAAACAAGTTTGGCCTAGAACATATCACCAAGTTAACCCCTAAAAGTAAATTTAGTCAAGAATATAGTCTGCTGGATCGGGGCTATCTGGGAAATCCTCATCGTAACTATTCCTATCGATTTGCCTATGAAAATCGGGATTTTACCAAGTTGAAACTTGATGCCAGCCTGCTTAACTGGCGCTATCATACTCTGGCGGGAGAGCCTTATGATCACCGAACCTATCAACTGAATCTAACCGGCTTGAATACTTATCCCAGCCTTTATTCCAAATATCAGATTACTGGTCTCCGGCCCTTTCGGGTCTTAGATGTTAATAGTTATTGGTCCACTAAATTTTGGGCAAACACTAATCTTTTCGTGAAAGGACGCTTTTTGGAAGAAATTCCTGATGCACAAGCAGCTCGGGAGAGTTTTAATTATCGAATTAGTTTGACTAAACGCTGGAGCTGGTCTAATTTACAAGTGGATTATAATGAGACCAAGCTTTTTAATAATCCCAATACCATTATTAATCAACGGCCCAATATTGTCTGGACGGTGCCCAAATGGCAGCTGCCCTTAATCGGACCAGTGAAGTTAGTGGCTAATTATAAATATCAAGAAACTCTCTCCTTAACTAACTTTAATAATGCCGGAATTCGGATGGCCTATGATCTGACCAAGCTGCCGGTCACTTTGTGGCAAAATCAAAAGCTGCAACTGACGCTCAATAGTCAGTTTAAATACCGGGAAGTCTATACTCATAATGACCACTGGAATGGTAGTGAAATGTATGGTTTGAGTGGCGGCATCGCCTTCGTCGATCGTTTTACTAAGCATTTCCGCACCGAAGTTCATGCCGGTTATACCCAAAAATGGGGGGGGATCCGGGATAATTATTTTGGGGATTATTTGTATAACGGTACCTACTTGGATAATTTATGGAAATGGCAGTCCCAGCACTTAACCGCTACTTTAAAGACTGGTTATATTGTGGAGACGGATACTAAAAAACCCATTGATTTAACCCTTTACTGGTCTCCTTCCCCCAAAGAAAGGCTTAGTTTTAAAACTACTTACGATTGGGTTCAAGAGTTGGGCCAGACCGATTTAAGTCTCAAATATAATCCAAACCCGCAGGTTTTATTAGCGGTAAACTTAGGTTATAATCCCCGTTATGTGGCTCCCTGGACTCGTAGGGAGTTTGAGGTGCAAACCATTAATCAGTTAACGACTAAAATCCGGTCCCAAATTATCAGTCGCTATGACTTTTTTCGCAATGGTTTCTCAGATGCTAAAATCCGGTTGATCTTTGATTTACATTGCCGCCAATTAGCCGTTGATTATGATTGGGTGGCAAAACGATATCAATTGCAATTAGTATTTAAGGCCTTTCCCGATCTTCCATTAGCCTTAAATCCACCGGTAGGAGGTCAGATTTCGTTTTGAGGCAAGCTAAACAGTTGTTAATAAAAATTATAATCGGCTTATTGTTTATTTACTTGGGGTGGCTCGGGGGCTGGTGGGATGAGCTCATCAAGGCTACCCCCACTAAAGCCATTCAAATTAACCCCGATGCCAACGTACCGGGCTTAGTTTTACAGGATACTAAAGTTACCGGTTGGGATGAGTTGCAAAAAAATTGGGAGATTGAAGCGGCCAGAATCTGGCAGTTTTCCAGTGGGGCGGAGGTCCATTTCCAGAAAATTAAGAATGGCATCATTTATTCTTTACGAGGCGAAAGGGTAAGATTCCAAGCCGATTGGGGCCGCTGGGAACGACTTGGTAAAAAATTGCATATTGGGGGTCAGATTACCGCTTTCGTTGAGAAAGGTCAGTTTCTGACCAATAGTGCGGTAATGTACTATGAAAAAGAAGAAATGTTATTCCAAAAAAAAGTACAGTTTATTGGCGAAAAAGTCTCGATTAAAGCGGATACGATGAGATTAAATTTTGCGAAAGATAAATTGTTGTTAAAAGGAACTGTTGATATGTTAAAAGATGATTATCATATTAAAGCCGAAGCCTTTGATTACGATTTGAATAAAAAAGATTATCAATTATTGCGGCCGGAAGGAGTTACCCTTTATTTATGAAAAAGCAAATGCTGATCTGGGTCCTGAGTTGGATAATAGTATTTACGGGGTCCCTCCAGGCGGCGGCCCCCCCAGCAGAGTCTCAAAAAGAACCGGTTAAAGTTACCGGGGATCATATCTACGGGGATCACCAAAAGGAATGGGCTGTGGTTGAGGGAAATGTAGTGATTACCCAAGAGGAGACTATTTTAAAAACCGAAAGGGCCCGCATTGATTTAAAGCAGAAAACGGCTGTTTTAAAGGGAAGGGTCTTGTTAAACCATCCGGAGGTTTCCATTAAAGCAGCACGATTAGAATATAATTACCAAAAAAAACGGGGCACTTTCTATGAAAAGGTACGAATGGAACGCGAGGAAGTTCGTGATAGCCAGGGCAAAATTACTAAAGAAGCCTTCGTGTTAGAGGCCAGCAAATTATATTTCGAATCAGAGACCAAAAATTTTAAAGCGGAAAAAGGGGAACTGCGGAGTAAAGATTTTCTTGGTAAAGGGAACTTGATCGAGTATAATGATAACAAACAGGAATTATTTATTTTGGATGAAGCTTATTTAAAAAAAGATTCCGGGGAAGAGGTGCGGGGCCAAGAGATTAAGATTGATTTAAAAGAGAATACCTTTACCGTTCAAAAAAACGTTATTATTAATATTGAAATTGAGGATGAGGAAAAACCATAGAGGAGAAGAAGGTGTCCATGCAGATCAAAGAGATTACGGCCGAAACCACGGTTTCCGGCCAGTATTTAATTTTGGAAAATCAGCTGCGCGCGGCTAAAAACGGGAGTAATTATCTGGCTATGAAAGTAGGAGACCCTACGGGAGAATTACCGGTGAAGTTTTGGGGGGCCGATGAGGAACTTTTTAATCAGTTGGCAGTTGGGCGAGTCCTTCAGTTTTTGGAGATTAACCCCAAGAGTTACCGTGGCCAGATCCAGATTGATTTAGATAGTAAAAATAAAGAACTTTACCGAGTGATCCCGGAAGAGGAAGTTAATTATGGGGATTTTTTACCCCAGACTCCCGTCAACGTGAGCCACTACTGGCAGTTTGTTCTGGATACTATTGAGGGGATGGCCACCGATTACTTAAAGCAGGTTTTACAGTACTTTTTTAAGGATCGGCAGTTTGTCTCCGAATTTTTACGGGTTCCGGCCGCCTTAAAACGTCATCATGTTTACATTGGGGGTCTCTTGGAGCATACGGTTAGTGTGACCAGACTTTGTAAAGAAGCGGCCAATTACTACCCTCTGGTTAACCGGGATTTATTATTAGCAGGAGCCATTTTACATGATATTGGTAAGGTAAAGACTTATAAAGTGGGTAAGGGGTTTGAAGGAACCACCGAAGGGAAATTAATTGGCCATCTAGTCTTGGGGATCCAGATGGTTACCACGGCCGCAGAGAGTGTCTCAGCGAGACTGCCGGATTCTGAGGAAACTCAGCGCCTCAAAAATAGTCTGCTCCATCTGCTAATCAGCCACCACGGGATCATGGAGTGGGGTTCGCCGGTAGAACCGTTGACCATTGAAGCTTGTATCTTACACCATCTTGATAATTTAGATGCCCAGACTACCAAATTTTTAGCAGTTATTGCCAATCAAGCTCCGGAAGCGGAATGGGCGGCCTACGATCCTGCTTTGGGACGGTCGATTTATTTAAGTAATATTCCCAAGGAGGTTATTTAGTACTTTTGTTTGTAAGGAGGAAATTAAAATGGCGGTTTTCGGGGGGATTTCCGTATTTTTGTTGACCCTGGCAATGGGCTTTGGGTTACAATTAGCTTTAAAATGGAATACCTGGCCTAATTTGTTATTATCCCTAGTACTGTTAGTTTTTTTACCAGTTTTATGGGGGAGTGGCCTGGTCTGCGGGATCCTATTGGCCTCCTCATTTTTTACGGCACGGCCTGTTAAAGAAAAAAAGATTGATAGCCCTTCGCCAGTAAACATTGGTAAAGTAATATTGGCTGCTTTGTTAGTCTTTAGCGGCTTTTTACTCTCCTTAGTTTACCTGATGCGGTTAGAAGGAGCTCAGGTAGTAGTGAATCCCTTTTGGGAAGAGATGATGGGTTGGTTATTCTTGATTTTTGTGGAAGTTTGTCTATTGAAGGCAATTGCCAAGGAGACGCCACTACCCTATCGGTTGTTGATGGGTCTCGGTATTGCTTTTTTAGTATTCTTAATGTTGATCTACTGGACTTATCCTTATGGGATTGTTGGGGGAATCTTAGTCTTTTTCACCCTCTTTTTTCTGATTCCTTTGTTATTAAAAATAGTTGATCGCCCCAAAGGGGCAGGGGGTTATACTTTGGTGAAAAATCGATGAGAGTTGCATTTCAGACTTTGGGCTGTAAGGTTAATCAAAATGATAGCGAGGCTTTGATGACTCTCTTTCAAGAACAGGGGCATCAAATAGTTCCTTTTAATACCCCGGCAGAGGTTTATTTAATTAATTCTTGTGCGGTGACGCGCAGTGGTGAGCAAAAGTCCCGGCAAGTGGCCCGGCGGGCTAAAGAATTAAATCCCCAAGGGATAGTGGTGGTCTGTGGTTGTTACGCTCAAGTATCCCCTGAGGAGGTGGCTGCCCTCGCGGGAGTTGATTTGGTGGTAGGAATGGCCGAACGGCCGCGGTTAGTAGAGTTAGTGCATGACTATCTCCAGCAGGCGAAACCCCGGGTGGAAGTAAGCCGAATCAGTAGTCTCGACCAATGGGAGCAACTACCCCTAGGCCAGTTTGCCGAAAAGACTCGGGCTACTTTAAAGATCCAAGAAGGCTGTGAAGACTTTTGTTCGTACTGTATTATTCCTTACGCCCGGGGTAAAGTACGTAGTATGCCTCTGGATTCGGTAAAAGAATGGTTTGCCAAACTAGTAGCCAAAGAATACCGAGAGATTGTCTTAACGGGGATTCATTTGGGAAATTACGGCAAAGATTTAGGCTTAGATTTAAATCAACTTTTACAAGAATTATTAAAAATGGAGGGTACTTTTCGAATTCGGTTAGGTTCCTTAGAACCACGGGATTTAAGTCCTGACTTAATTGAAACCATTGTGGGTCATCCGCGGATTTGCCAGTATCTCCATATCCCATTACAAAGTGGTAGTGACCGGATTTTGAAATTAATGAATCGGAACTACACCTTAATAGAGTATGAAGGCTTGCTTGAGCAAATCAGAAGTTTCAACCACCAAATTGGTATTGGTACGGATCTGATCGTCGGATTTCCCGGCGAGGAGGAAGCAGATTTTGAAGTAACCCAAAATTTTTTACGGGGGCAGTCTTTCAGTCGGATTCATACCTTTCGGTATTCACCCCGCCCGGGCACGCGGGCGGTGAGTATGCCGGGGCGGGTTCCGAAAAAAAGGCAAGAAACTTGGAGCACTCAGATCCGGGAACTGGCTACCAGAATGCGGCAGCAATATGCCGCCGGTTTTCGGGGCCAGAAAGTGACCGTCTTATTTGAGGAAGATTCTCCCGAGGGGTGTAGTGGTTTTGCGGGAGAATATTTACGGGTGTTAAGTCGTACCAAGCAAAAAGTTGATAATCTGTTGACTGAAGTTTGGGTGCAAGAGGTTCAGGATGATTTACTAATTGTTAATTAAAATTCCTGAAGATTATTTATTTTGTTTTGCAGGATTTTCAAGATCAGTTGTCGAAGGTTTTATCTCAAAACCAAAAATTATTTTAGGAGAGATTAGGTTTGGCAGATTGTATCTTCTGTAAAATTATTCAGGGTGAGATTCCCAGTAAGATTATCTATGAAAGCCCCCATGTATTAGTTATTGAAGATATTAAACCAGCGGCGCCG
>JANQHU010000401.1 GCA_028282485.1 Bacillota bacterium | reverse complement strand
ATTAGTCTATCTTTTAAGCCTTAATTATGGTCGAGGGTTTCTTTTTCTTTTTAACTTCCTTTATCGGGGATTGTTAGGGGCATTATCAATTTACTTGTTTAATATTTTAGCGGTTAATTGGCAATTAACAATTCCTCTCAACCCTTTTAATGCATTGTGGTCGGGTTATTTGGGCATTCCTGGATTTGTAGGGCTCTTTGCATTAATTCATTGGTTTTCAGTGTGATAAGTAAAAGGACAGACACGGCTATTCAAGGACTCACATAGGTTAAAAGATAACTTAATTTCCAAATGGGTAGGGAGGAATAGAAAATGGATACTCCTCTATGTTTTGGATGTGGTAAAGCAGCACAAGATGATTTTATCCTTTGTGGTCAATATCTTTGTCCTGAATGTGAATTAGAGATGATTAAAACAGATATGGCAAACCCTAAATATCAGGAATGGTTAAAGTTATGGCGGGAATTTTGGGATAAGTTACCTTCTGAAAGTGAAGAAAACGAAGATATATAATAATCTAACTAAAAAACAAATTTTGGGAAAGAAATTTTATAGTTAATGAAAAAAGATCTTTTGGCAGAGGAAGCTCCTTTAGTAGCAGAGTTAATTCGATATAGTAGTAATCCTTTAGGCAAATATCATATGCCGGGGCATAAAGCTGGAAGTGGTTTAGAGAGTTTCTGGCATGAGCCGGGGCTAATCGGGCGATTTGATTTGACGGAAATTTCTGCTTTTGCCTGGGAGAAAAGTTTAAAAAAAGCGGAAGAATTAGCAGCTGAGTTTTATCAGGCGGATCAAAGTTTTTTTTTGGTTCAAGGGGCAACGCAAGGAATATTGGCAGCAGTTTTGGGAGCTTTTAGGCCGGGAGATCGGGTGTTGGTTGGTAGAAATTGTCATATAACCACAATTCATGCCCTAATTCTGGCGGAATTAAAACCGATTTTTATTGAGGTAGATTTCTTACCTGAATGGAATATTGCTACGGGGATCAAGTTAGAAGCTTTAAAACAAGCCATTGACAGTTTTGCACAATGTAAAGGTTTAATTGTGACTACACCTACTTATCAAGGGCTTGCTTTTTATTTACCCAAATTTCGTCAGATAATTGGCGAACGAATTTTAATTGTCGATGAGGCCCACGGCGGTTATTTTAGCTGGATGGGAAAAAGGGGTTATGACGCATGGGGAGTAGCTGATCTCTGGATTCAGGGTACTCACAAAATGTTAGGCTCTTTAACTCAGACGGGAATTTTACATATTAAGCAGAAACGAGTCGAGCCACAACAGATACAGCAGGCACTGAACCTAATAACTACTACCAGCCCTTCATATTTATTGTTAGCTTCTTTAGATTCAAACCGGAGATTTTTGGCTACTAAAGGAGCTTATTTATTTGCGAAAAATTATGATTTAGTATATACTTTAAAAAGGAAGTTGCATGATTTGCCTGAATTACAGGTTCTGGATGATCCTTTCTTTGAAAATTCGGCAATAATTGTTGATCCCTGGAAAATAACTCTCTCCTTTGCCAAGTTGGGTCTGGGGGGATTTGAAATAGAAGCCCTTCTAAAAAAAAATTTTCAGATCCAACCCGAGTATGCTGATATTAATCAGGTTAATTTTTTACTGGCACCTTGGCAGACTGAAGCGGAATTTCAACAATTATATTTAGCAATCAAGCAAATTATTTTAACAAATTTAAAAATATTGCCAAAGATTTCGCAATCACCACCACAGCTACCTAATTCCTTGCCCCAAGGAGCCTTAGATCTAAGAGAGGTTTACTATAAGCAGGAAAAGAGATTAGTTCCTTTGTCTCAAGCGAGAGGAAGAATCTGCGGGGAAGTGGTTGCTCCATATCCACCGGGAATACCGTTGATTTGCCCGGGAGAAATAATTGGGTTAGCGGAGATTGATTATCTGGAAGCTACGATAAAAGGGGGAGGATTAGTACGCGGAATAACTGCTGAAGGGGAGATTTCGGTACTAAATGATTAAAGATGGAGAAAGGTTTCTTTATTACTTTTGAAGGGCTTGATGGCTGTGGCAAAACCACCCAAGCCAAACTCCTTTATGACTACTTGCTCAGTAAAGGGTTTTCGGTTTTATTAACCAGAGAACCAGGGGGAACCCCCTTTGCCGAAAGTATCAGACAATTGATTTTGGAACCCAGTGACGAAGAGCCGAACCCCTTAACGGAAATGCTGTTGTATGCCGCAGCCAGGGCCCAACATGTAGGGCGGTTAATAAAACCGGAGTTAGCCAAAGGAAAAATAGTTCTTTGTGAAAGGTTTGTGGATTCGAGTATCGCCTATCAGGGTTATGGTTTAGCTAGGAATTTAGAATTAATCAAAAAAATAAATGAAGTTGCCACAGATAATTTGGAGCCGGATTTAACTTTTTTCTTTGATATTGCAGCTGATAATTGTCTTCAACGGCTTATTAAACGAAACCTTGATACCAATACGACGTTGGATCGGATCGAGGCTCGGGGTGATGAGTTTCGCCACAAAGTACGGCAAGGTTTTCTGAAATTAGCTGAGGAAGAGCCCCGCATAGTTTTAGTAAATACTACAGGAAAAGAAATTGAAGCTATTCATCAAGAAGTAATTATGTTACTTAAAAAGTACATTTTTTAGTAAAGGAAGAATAAAAAAAGTGAAGGTAAAAGCAGCTTCATTAAAACAAATGGAAGTAAATAAAGGCCAAAGTAGCAGTAAATTACTTGGGTCAGAGGTTAAGGAAGGTTCTTTTGCCGAAAAGATTCATGAGCAAGAAGTAGCCAAGCGTCAAGAAGTTTGTGGAGAATTATTAAAAAAAATTGATTCACAAAGTGAGTTTTTAAAAAAAGGGTTAACCCCGTCCGGGTTAAAGCGGTATCGGGAATTAGTATCTGCTTTTATGAAAGAAGCAATAACTAAATCGTATCTGGTTGAAGAAGCAACACATTATAATCGATATGGTTGGGCTAAAAATGATCTTTTGGTTAAAAAAATAAACCAAAATTTAGACGAAATAATGGAACAATTAGTGCGGCGGGAACAAAGTACCATCGAATTAGTGGCCCGTTTAGATGAAATTCGGGGTTGGTTATTAGATTTAGTGATATAACTACTAAAATATGATAACAAAATATTGTTAAAAGTCTGCTAAGGGGAAATAGTAGGTGAGTTTTCAAAAAATTATTGGACAAAAACCAATTATTCAAAGTTTAACTAATGCCATTAATAGTGAGAAGATTGGTCATGCCTATTTGTTTGTGGGGGCGGAAGGGATAGGTAAAAGAACCCTAGCCAGAGCCTTTATAAAGGAACTTCTCTGTGAAAAAAAGGCAATGATTGATTGCAGCTGCCGTGCTTGTCGCTTAATGGCCACTAATAATCATCCTGATTTAATAGAAGTTAATCCGGTTGGTAATTCTATTAAGATTGAACAATTACGTGAACTGCAAAAAAATGCATATTTTCATCCCATATATGGAAAACATAAGATCTTCTTTTTTCCGGAAGGGGAGGCCTTAACCCTGGCAGCAGCCAATAGTCTTTTGAAAATCTTAGAAGAACCCCCCCCGGCAGTCATTTTTGTTTTTGTGGCGACTCGTTTGGAAAGTTTGTTACCTACAATTCGTTCCCGGTGTCAAGTAATGCATCTTTTTCCGGTAGGGATTCAGGAATTAACAGATTTTCTTTCTAAAAAAGGATTATCCGAAGCAGAAATAGAAAAGAAAATAAAAGAAAGTCAAGGAAATCTCAAAAAAGCTTTAGCAGAGGAAGAAGCCCCCCAAGAAGAATTGGTGAGCTTTCCAGATTTTTTTTCCTTAGATTTGTTAGCTTTATTAGTTAAAGTAAATGAACTGGAAAAAAAAGAACGGAACGTTATTTTAGATTTATTACAACAAATAGAAATAGAAGCCCGAGCAGAATTAGTAAATTGTATTCATAAAGATGTATTAAATGCAAAAATTAATGTTCAGCAATTAGTGTTATTTTTAGAAAAGATACCTGATACTATTAATGCTATAAAAAGTAATTGTAGTCAACGATTAGCCTTAGAAACATTAATAGTTTCTACTAAATTGTTGATTGATGAAGGGATTTGATTGCGCTATGTCAAAAGTTGTCGGTATTCGCTTTAAAAGAGCGGGAAAAATTTATTATTTTGATCCAGATAATATAGATATTAAACCTAATGATAAAGTTATTGTGGAGACGGTAAGGGGAATAGAGTACGGGCATGTAGTTTGTGGAGAGAAAGATTTATCTGATGAAAGTTTTACCCAGCCTTTAAAAAAAGTGCTGCGTAAAGTAACTCCCAAAGATGAGTTGCAGTATCAAGATAATAAAGAACGAGAAAAAAAAGCTTTTGAAATTTGTTTGCAAAAAATTGCAAATCATAAATTAAAAATGAAATTAATTGATGTTGAATATACTTTCGATCGGAGTAAAGTAATCTTTTATTTTACGGCAGATGGTCGAGTTGATTTTCGCGAGTTGGTGAAGGATTTGGCCTCGGTTTTTCGAACCAGAATAGAACTGCGGCAAATTGGGGTGAGAGACGAAGTGAAGATGCTAGGTGGTTTGGGACCTTGCGGCCGCCCGCTTTGTTGTGCCACTTTTTTGGGAGATTTTGAGCCAGTCTCCATTAAAATGGCTAAAGAACAAAATCTCTCCTTAAATCCCGCCAAAATATCTGGAATTTGCTCTAGGTTAATGTGTTGTCTGAAATTTGAAACCCATTGTTATCGTGAAAAAGATACCAAAACAGACGTTCCCCTGATCGGAGGAGCGGTAATATATCAAAATCGCAAAGGAAAAATTATTGAAACCAATCAAACCGGGGAAACATTGACAGTAGAGTTTGATGATGGCTCCCGCCAGGAAGTGGTATTTACGGAAGTGGATGAAATTATTTTAGATAACAATTAGTAATGGTTATGTAACTTGATAAAAAATAAAGCTTAAAGGCTAATTCTTAATGAGATCATGATAAAAGAATTGGTCTTTTTTTTTGTCATTGCAAGAAGGTAAGAATAAATTAAAAAGTGATAAAATATTGTTATTTTAATTAAAGTCTTATTATTAACAAGATTGTAAAATATAAAAAAATTCTTTTTATAGAGCCTCTTTAGTAAGAAGTTTGAGGATTACCCTAAAAAATATGTTAAATATTTTAAAGCGAGGGAGGAAAATTATATTTTATGCAGAAACATTATACTTGCAT
>JANQHU010000340.1 GCA_028282485.1 Bacillota bacterium | reverse complement strand
CATATAACAAAAATTTCCTCTAGACAAGCAGCAATATCTATAAAAATTTTTTTGAACAGAATAAAAAAACCTAGCTTGAGGCTAGGGGGTTTTTTTATTTTGTCAAAAATAAATTAAATTTATGGGGTTTTTTAGGCTTTGGCAATATTTTTTACTTTTTTTAAAAAAAGTTTGGCTATTCCGCCAACGGTCTCTATACCTTCCTTTACGGTATTTAAATCTTTTTGCAATTCTTGCTCTGGATTTAACTGAGAATAAACCGGGGTTTTTTCATCGTAACAATTTGATTCTTTTTGTAAAAAAGGATGATTCTCTATATCACTATTACTTACAATTCCAGCCGCCCCTACTGCTAATAAAGCTGCTATAGTAGAACTAAATACCTTAGGACTAACTAAATCGGAATTATCTGTTTTTTTTAGTATATATGGATTTTTATTTGATGAGTCATTAAAATTCACTTCAATCACCCCTTACATTGCATTTTTTCTATAAATTTCTTTAACTTCTTTTGTTTATATCAAGCATTTTTAAAAATAATTTCCATTTAGGCATTAATTTAGAAATTGAAAACCTTTCCTGATTAATGCTTTGCATTTCTTCTTTCACAGAGTTATTGTTATTGACGATAGCAGCACCAACAACCATAATAGAAACTATGGTTAATGCCTTGGAAAATAAACTTTGTTTATTTTTTTCTTTAATTTTATTATCATTTTTGATATTATATCTTTCCATGTTATAATTATACATTATTTTCCACGAGTAGTCAAGACAATCTGTTTTTGCAAAAAATCAAAGTTGAAAAAATGGAGGAAGGGGTACGGGGGATGTTCCTTTTGAACGATCAAAAGGAACCAAAAATCGTCGGACACCCGTATGGTTTCCGAACCTTCCTTTTTATCCCACGGCTCTCCTGCCGCGGGAACCCATAAGAACAGAGGAGTCGGTCTTCGTGACCGCCTCCTTCAAGGATATGGTAAGTGGGGCGATGGCTGGGAGGCTTCCTGCCTCTAAGCCCCGCCTCCGGCCTCCCTGCCGGAAAAACTAACATAATATGCTTTATATAACTGCGACGACCGTCTCCTAACGCCTTAGAGACTTCCCGCGGTCGGAGAAACACGGGATATGAAAAGAGGGTTCGGAAACCATGGGTATCGTCGTCCTTATTATCTCGGATCATTCCGGGCTGGTTTCGCATTAGCTGCCAATTGGCTAAGGGTCACAATCTTATATTTTTGGGCCCGTAAGCCTTCAATAATTCCTGGCAAGGCTAAATGAATCTGTTTACTGGAATCACTGGCATGACAGAGAATAATTGCTCCGTTAAAAGCCCGGCTGAGCACTCTCTCGATCATATAATCCGGGCCGGGATTCTTCCAATCCAGGGAATCAATTGCCCAAATAACTGTCTCATAACCCTGTTCCCGGGCTGTATCAATCACCAGATCATCATAATCACCATTAGGTGGGCGGAAAAAAGGAACCACTTTTTCGGTAACTGATAATAAATCCTGATGGGCTTTGGCAACGTTTTCCCGTACTACTTCTTTGGGATACTGACTTAAATTTAAATGGCGGTCTCCGTGGCTAGCAATCTCATGGCCCGAGTCGGTAATCGCCTTGACTGCCTCCGGATGTTTGGTGGCCCAGGGTCCGGAAAGAAAAAAAGTGGCAGGGACTTGATAACTGGAGAGTACTTTTAAGACTTTCGGCAGGGTTTCTTGACCCCAACTAATATCAAAAGTTAAGCAAACTTCCGCTGTCTTTTTTTGAATATAAAAGATGGGCATCTCTTTGGCTAAAAAACCACTAGTAGGAATTGTCTCCAGGCTTAATCGCCCTACCAAACAACCAACACTAAAAATAAGTGCCGCTAAGATTAAAAGCAAAGCCATGCGGCGTAAAATAATGATTTTCATAATTTAGAACACCCCCCGCTTAATTCTTATACAAAGAGGGGTTTTAAAAGAACTAACCGCCTAGATAAAATAAAAATAACTCGAGAAATAAGTATGTAAATAACCTATCCTCGAGTTAAGCTGCAACCAATCTCGATTTAATTTTATTTTGATAAAACTAGTCTGCTCTTGCCAATTCTAGTTATTATCAACAGCATCCTTTAATGCTTTACCAGCTTTAAAGACTGGAACTTTTCTGGCGGCAATTTTAATTTCATTCCCAGTTTGGGGATTACGCCCTGTACGTTCAGCTCTTTCCTTCACCTCAAAACTACCAAAGCCAACTAGTTGAATTTTGTCATTTTTAGCTAACGCTTCTGTCATGGCTGAGATAATAGCATCAACAACTTTTCCAGTATCTTTTTTGGTCATGCCACAGTTTTCTGCTACTACATCAATCAGTTCGGTTTTTGTCATCTAACAATCACCTCCTTCCACCAATTGGTAATAAAATATCTTTTTTACTGATTAATAGTTTAAAACACCCTTATTTCTCTATTGTGTTTCTAGATTATTCCCTTAATTCCTTCCTTCAAACCAAAATAAACACTATTTTTTTCTACTGTTTACTAGGTTTGCAGTGATTTTGGTCCGAAAAATTATTAAGAAGAAGGCTAAGTTAATTCGGAGACAATTATTTTTTCTACAATTCGGTACAGCATCCGGGCCCCCCGCTCTAAATTATCAATAGCAATCCGTTCGTTAATCCCATGCATGGTGCTAATTTCTGCTTCAGAAACCAAAAAGGGCATAAACCCATAGGCGGTGATCCCTTGCTGCCGAAAAAAACGGCTATCCGTAGCGCCAGAAGCTAAAGTGGGTAAGACCAGTCCCCGTTGGTCTTCCCTTTTTACTACCTCTTCAATTACTTGAAACAATTGACTGTTAATCCGGGATTCCGTGGCCTGGGATTGCTCTATAATTTCCATTTCCACCGGGAAGTCCCGTAAATTTTCTCTTAAGTATCCTAAAAAGTCTTCCGGAAGGAGCCCCGGCACTAAACGGCAATCCAGACTAAGCTCACAAATATCAGGTAAGACATTCAATTTCTCTCCGGCTTTGATCACTGTAGGGGAAATGGTATTGTAAAACATGGCCTCCAGCCGCTTGGCATGAGTAGCTCCTTTATTTACTAATCCCAACAACTCCAAAAAAGACTCTTTTTCCCACTTTTCTGGTAGAGGATAACCTTGGAAGGAAGCCATTCCCTCTAAAAAGGCTTTCCCGGTAGCCGAAAGAGAAGGCTCCTGCTGCAGTTGCCGTAGTTTATTTAAAATCAAACCCATTTGGTAAATCACATTATCCCCTAAGGGCAGTGAGGCATGTCCACTCGTTCCTTTAACGAGTAATTTCAACCATAAGATGCCCTTTTCTCCGGCCTGGCACGAATAAACGGGAACCCCATTAATAATTTGCCCTTCACCGCTTTCGTTAATTACGTATTCCGCCTCTTTTAAGCCGGGAATCTCTTCTTTAAACAACCATTCCATCCCATACTGGCCTCCGGCTTCCTCATCAGCCGCTGCAACTAAAATTAAATCCCGCTGGGCAGTCTGGCCACTCTGCTTAAAAAGAATGAGGGCCATGAGTTCCAGAGCCAGCATTCCTTTCATATCCAGTGCCCCACGGCCCCAAACCATCTCTTCAGCAACATGCCCGGCAAAAGGGGGGTGCTCCCACTTGGCAGCCTGGGCCGCGACCACATCAGTATGGGCTAACAAAACCAAAGGTCTTTTCTCCCCACTTCCTTTCAAACGAGCCACCAAGCTCGCCCGGCCAGGGGCTTTTTCGTAAATAGTAGCTCCGATCTGGTGCCGAGCCAATAAATCTTGAAGATATATGGCAATCTCAATTTCATTTCCGGGAGGGTTAGTGGTATTAATCCGAATTAAATCCTGCAATATTCTGGTGGTTTCCTCTCTAACAGTAGCCCAATTTAGCAAAACCAATAACCTCCTTTTCTGAAAAAATAACCCTAAAAATTAACAAATTAACCTTAAGAGCACTCATTTATTTCTAATTCCAAAATATTTAAAAATTTCCCCATGGTTTCGGCCCGTTTTTGGGCTATTTGGCGAGCTGTGTTAGTATATATTCTTTCTTGCAAATACTGCAGCTTGATATGCCATTCCCGTTGCAGAGAATCATCTTCGGGGGAATTACTATTAAAATCCGTCTGCTCCCAAATTTCCCGGGGCACATAAACCGTTCCTCCTCTTTCCCCTAGCCACAGATAGGCCCGGGCCACTCCCACGGCTCCTAAAGAATCTAGCTTATCCGCGTCGTATAAACATTGCGCCTCAATAGTTTGGGGTTCATCATTATCCCGATAGCGATGAGTAGCAATACAATGATAAACTGCTTCAATTAGCGTGAGGGCTTCTTTATCTTCTATCAGAAGTTGTCTAGTCTGCTGCGCCCCGGCCAGAGCATGGCAGACAGCCCCCTGGCTTTGCTCTTCTGCGGGTCGACCGATATCATGAAAAAGAGCGGCTATTCCCAAAATTTCTAGATTAGCCCCTTCCTTTTCCCCAAGATATAAAGCCATCTTGAAGACTCGTTCAATATGGGAAAAATCATGGGAGGAACTCATTTGATATAATTGACGCGCTCTTTCATAATACTTCTTAATCCCACTATTCATTATTATTCACCACTGGATCTTTATTATTAATTAACTTTTCTAAGAGCTTCAACACCTATTAGGATTTTCCTGCCTTTCGCCCTTTCCTTCAAAGCTAAAGTAACATTTTTTTATTTAACCTGATTACGGTTTATGGAGAAGGGCGGAAGGATTCCTCCTGTTTCTCCATAAATAGCCGGAACTTTTCCGATAATTACCGCTTCTACTAAAGGTACTTCTTTTTTGACAATAATATCCCGTTGGCTGAAAGGAAGCATGATCTTGACCGAATTTTTAATTTTTAATAAAATTCGATGTCTGGTCTGATTAATGCCCGCCTGGTCAAAATAATCCCGAATCTCACTTTCTACTAAGCTGGCAGAAAGGATCCGAATCGGAATCTGCGGCCCGTAGTAAACAAAAGAACCGAGGCTCACGGTATATCCTAAGGGAACCTTAATTACCTTATAACGACAATTATCCAGGTACTTGCGCACTCCAACGGTAGCTTTGACCAAAATCTGATTAATACTGGCAGTATCCGGTTGTAATAAAATTAATTCTCCAGCTTGGTTAAACTCCAAGTGCATTAATTTTTTATATTTTAAATCCCGAATTAACTCTTGATAAATCACTTCATTAACGGCTTTTAAAGCCATTTGAGCCGCCTCAATTTCGGCATGATGGATTAAAATAGGTTGAATCTGATGATCAAATAAATAAAAACCGCCAAAGATAAATAAGAGAACCAATAGAAATGCCCATAATCTTTTATTGCTTTTTTTTCGATAATTAGAAAGAGAGTTAAATAAAAAAAAACCTCTTCTTAAATTAAATCGCATTTTACTCTCCCCCATTTACAAATTATATTGTATAATAATATTTGTTATATTCTTGTACAATTGATAGCATGTGTATCCTTTATCATAAATCTAGTAATTTCAACATTTATAGGGAGGCCGCCTATGGCAAGTAATAATTCAAATGGAAAACCCATCAAAAAGAAATCCGGAATCTTCAAAAAACTCTTTATTTTATTTACGATTTTAATTGCAATCTTTAGCGGTTTTATCGTAGCCTTTTATTTGGTAACTACTAATACGGATATTGTGGATTTACCCCCACCCAAAGTGGCCACCGTCTTTTTTGATAATAATAATAAGGAATTCTCGCGGTTGTATTTAGAAAACCGCTTGGAAGTACCTTTACAAAAAATTCCAGATATCATGTTAAAAGCCATTATTAATGTGGAAGACCGGCGTTTTTACGAACATTTTGGCATTGATCTCCAGGGAATTGCCCGGGCGATTAAGGCTGACATTATTAGTGGTGATTTTGAAGAGGGCGCCAGTACCATTACCCAACAATTAGCCCGCAATGTCTTGCTAACTCATAAAAAAACCGTTTCCCGAAAAGTGCAAGAAATTATCCTGGCTATTAAAATCGAACGCCGTTATAGTAAAGATGAGATCCTAGAACGTTATCTCAATCAAATATTTTTTGGGCATGGAGTCTACGGAGTAGAAGCCGCTTCCCGTTTTTACTTTGCAAAAAGCGTTTCCGAGCTGGAACTCCATCAAATCGCTTTATTAATCGGAATTCCAAAAAATCCTAACGGTTATTCGCCTTTTTCTCATCCAGAGCGGTCCAAAGCGCGCCGCTCGGTGGTTTTGCGGGTAATGGCCAAGCAAGGAACCATTACTCCGGAGGAAGCCGCCTTTTATAAAGCTAAACCCTTAGATATAGTTACCCGCAATTCGAAGAAAAAGAGAGCCTCTTATTTTCGCGATTATATATTAAGTATTTTAAAAGACAAGCTTAAAGAAATTGGGATTAACGAAGAGACTCTTTATACGCGTGGCTATAAGATACATACCACCTTAGATATGTCGGCCCAGATTGCTGCCGAAGAAGCCATCGCTTCCTTTAAACGGGGAAAACCTGATAAAAACGGGATTACCCAACCCCAATTAGCTTTAGTAGCGATTGACCCCCATACGGGACATATCAAAGCTATGGTCGGAGGACGTGATTATAACAATACCCAGCTGAATCGAGCTGCCCAAGCCTATCGGCAACCGGGTTCGACAATTAAACCCTTTGTTTATACCGCGGCTATTGATTCCCGGCAATATACCCCTACCTCCATCATTATTGATGAGGAATTAAGTTTTAAGACACCTAATGGGATTTGGAAACCGCGTAATTATGATAATAATTTCCGAGGCGAAATCTCTTTACAAGCAGCTTTAGAAAAATCAGTCAATACTGTAGCTATTAAATTAGCCAACGAACTAGGGGCCAGTCGTATCGTTACATATGCTAAAAAAATGGGGCTGACCAGTATTATTACCCGGGGCAAACTAAATGATGTTAATTTGTCAGCTATGGCTTTAGGGGGCTTTACCAAAGGGGTAACTCCTTTAGAATTAGCCGCCGCCTATACTCCTCTGGCCAATCAAGGCATCTCTACTAACCCTATTGCTATTCTGGAAGTTAAAGATTCCAACGGCCAGACCATCTTTCAAGAAAAAACTAGTAAGAAAATTGTTCTTTCGGAAGCCACCGCCTATATTATGACCGATATGAT
>JANQHU010000326.1 GCA_028282485.1 Bacillota bacterium | reverse complement strand
AAGTCCTTTCTCGATTATGCCATGAGGGTAATTGTGGATCGGGCTTTGCCGGATGTGAGAGACGGATTAAAGCCGGTCCACCGCCGAATTTTATACGGAATGTATGAAACCGGGGTTTTGCCGGAAAAAGCATATCGGAAGTCAGCCCGTATTGTGGGTGACGTCATGGGACGGTACCATCCCCATGGTGATTCGGCGATTTACGAGACCATGGTGCGGATGGCTCAGAATTTTTCTTACCGCTATATGCTGGTAGACGGCCACGGTAACTTTGGATCTGTTGATGGGGATTCAGCAGCGGCCATGCGTTATACAGAAGTGCGCTTGTCGAAAATTGCCATGCAAATGTTGGTAGATATTGATAAAAAGACGGTTGATTTTCGACCCAATTTTGATGAAAGCTTAGAAGAACCAGTAGTCTTACCAGCCCGGTTTCCTAATTTGCTGGTCAATGGGTCTTCGGGAATTGCCGTAGGGATGGCCACTAACATTCCACCCCATAATTTGGGCGAGGTTATTGACGGAGCGGTTTTATTAATTGATGATCCGGAAGCCGATGAATGGGAACTTTTGAAACTAATTAAAGGACCTGATTTTCCTACCGGGGGCATTATTTTAGGCCGGGAAGGAATTAAAAATGCCTATTTGAATGGACGAGGCTCCATTAAAGTGCGCTCCAAAACTGAGATCGAAGAAATGGAACATGGTAAAAATCGCATTGTAGTTACCGAGATTCCTTATCAGGTAAATAAAGCTCGGTTAATTGAGCAGATTGCCGCCTTAGTTCGTGAAAAGACGGTGGAAGGAATCACTGATTTACGGGATGAGTCCGACCGTAAAGGAATGCGAATTGTCATGGAATTGCGGCGGGATGTCAACCCCAATATCATTTTAAATCAATTATATAAACATAGTTCTTTGCAACAAAGCTTTGGGGTAATTATGTTGGTTTTAGTGAATAATGAACCAAAAATTTTACCTCTTAAAGATGTTTTAAATTATTACTTGGAACACCAAAAAGAAGTGGTCACCCGGCGCACCCAGTTTGATCTGGCGAAAGCCGAGGCTCGGGCTCATATCTTAGAAGGGCTCCGCATTGCCCTAGACCATATTGATGAAGTGATCGCTTTAATTCGGGGTTCACAAACCACCGATTTAGCCCGGCAAGGCTTAATCACTAGATTTGGCTTGACGGAAAAACAAGCCCAAGCTATTTTAGAAATGCGCTTGCAACGTTTAACGGGTTTAGAGCGGGATAAGATTGAAGCCGAATACAGCGAATTACAAAAAATGATTGCCTATTATCGGGAGCTTCTTTCCGATGTGCGTAAGATTATGATGGTAATTAAAGATGAATTATTAGCAATTAAAGAGAAGTATAATGATCCGCGGCGTACGGAACTTACCGCTGTTAACGATGAGTTAGAACACGAAGATTTGATCGAAAGTGAAGATATTCTCGTGACAATTACTCATTTTGGTTATACTAAAAGAATGCCACTGACTACCTATCGGAGTCAAAAACGGGGCGGCCGGGGTATTTCCGGCACAACCACTAAAGAAGAAGATTTTGTGGAACATCTTTTTATCTCTAATACTCATGATAATATTTTATTTTTCACTAATTTAGGGCGAGTCCATCGCCTTAAAGGTTATGAACTACCGGAAGTGGGCCGCCAAGCCCGCGGTTCGGCCATTATTAATTTAATTCAAGTGGAACCGGGAGAAAGAATTACAGCCGTTATTCCTATTAAAGATTTTAAAACAGAAGAATATCTCTTTATGTGTACTCGCAATGGGATCGTCAAAAAGTCTTCTCTTCGGGATTATCAGACCAATCGCAAAGGGGGCCTCATCGGAATAATTCTTGATGAGGGCGATGAATTAATTAATGTGAAATTAACCGATGGCAATCAAGAAATCATTTTGGTCACGGGTAAAGGCCAAGGGATTCGTTTTCCGGAAGACTGTGTCCGGGTAATGGGCCGAATTACCCGGGGCGTGAAAGGAATCGAATTAGAAGATAATGACTGGGTGGTGGGAATGGAAATTGCCCGCGACGCGGCTGACTTGTTAGTAATTACTACCAACGGCTTGGGGAAACGAACCGATTTAAGCGAATACCGGAGCCAGTCCCGGAGTGGGAAAGGAATTAAAGCCATTAAGCTGAGTGAACGCCATGGGATGGTAGCAGGAATTGAAATAGTTACTGACGAGGATGAATTGATGGTAATCACTGCGGAAGGGATTGTGATTCGCATGTGCGTGACCGATATCTCCAAAACCGGCCGAACTACCCAAGGCGTACGTATTATGCGTTTAAACGAAGAAGACCGAATCGTTTCTTTGGCTATCTGTAGCAAAGACGAAACAGTCGAGGATATTGAACAAGAAGTAACTGAGGCTGATAACACTACAGCTTCCGAAGAAGTTGATATTAATGAACCGGAACAAAATTAAAAAAAGCATAGTCCAAAACAAAGATGTTTTTAACGAAGTAAAAATTCGAAATAAGTTTGAATAGGAATTTTGGGAGAAGTAGCAATGGAACAAAATGACTATACGTTTTATATTATTAGTAATTTTTTAAATTACATGGATTCAATTGTTAATTTAAAAAAAGCCGCTAACTATGAGGGAGCACTGCAAATTACCAGTGAGGCTTATTTTCAACTTTTGGGGGTTGATTCCTTACTGCTTAATTCTTTGGAGGATACTGATCTAATCAATTTCTTCTCTTATAATGGGGTCTTAAACCGGGATAAAGCAATTATTGCCGGTTCCTTATTAAAAAATGAAGGTGATATTTACCGCATTCAGAATAATCTCGATGAAAGCTATCAGCGTTACTTGAAGGCCTTGCAGATTTATTTAGAAGCGTATCGGAGAGAAGGTGAGACGCATCTGACTGGTTTTTTTGTGGACGTGGAAAGAATTATGATGCGGATTGGGCGATATGAGTTGCCCATGGCAATTAAAGAATTACTTCTGGATTATTACGAAAAAGAAGGTCATTACAAAAAAGCGGAGAGTCTTTTAGAAGAATTAGCAATTATTAATAATTTGCAACAATATACCTTAGTTCAGGGCTTGTTTTTTTATCAACGGCTTTTGCAAAAGAGTGATCGTGAATTATCCACCGGAAAACTATCCCGCGAACAAGCGGAGGAAGGCTTTAACCGTTTAGTTAATCGTTTTAAACAGCAGAATATTTTTCAGTAGCTATAAAAAGATCAGGAAGACCTTTATGGAATATTTGGGGTTACGGTAATGTAGCATTAATTTTAAATTACCTTAATAATAGGAGGTGGCCATTCTTGGGTTTTCAAATCACCGTAGTTATTGTAGTTTTAATTATTTTTGGCATCTTTGCCTACGGAGCATCATTGGCAGAAAAGGCAGTAGCAGCTAAAAAGGATAGTAAGGCTAACTTGAAAAAGTAAATAAAAGAAAGCTTAAGAAAAGGAGGCAATAGGGTTGCGACAGGATTTGAGATGGAAGTTTTTAACTATAATTATTTTTTTTGCAGGTGCGCTTTTTCTTATTTTTAATCCTTTTAGTAAAGGAGAGACCATTCGGTTTGGCCTGGATTTAAAAGGGGGGATTGAGCTGGTCCTGGAAGCAGATTATCGCTTGGGGACCAAGGTTTTATCTAAATTAAAGAATGAATTAATATTTAAAATGAGAGAAGCCGCTCTGGGGGAGCCGGGAGTTTCATATCTAGGATCTGAAGATAATAACCGTTATGATGGTTTAGTCTTTAAGTTTTCTAGTCCGGAAGAATTAGCCCGAGCTCAGAATATGGGTTTGTTTAAAACCCGTTATCAGCTGGATTTTTACGGGGAAACCAAAAATTTAATTTTAACACCAAATTTTCAGGGAGAGGTGGCTGAATTAAAAATCCGCCAAGATCCCAATGACTATCCAAAAGATGCTTTAAAAAGAGCCTTAACTATTATTGATAACCGCATTAGCCAGGCCTCATCGGGAATGGCCGAAGCTGATGTACGCCTAGATAATCAAGGCAGGATTAACGTCCAACTGCCTGGCCTAAAAAGTATGGAAGATGCCCAAGCAATTATTACGGCTACAGGTCGGTTAACTTTTCGGATAAATAACCGAGTAGTGCTAGACGGTACTGATTTAAAAGATATTACCTACGTAAATCGTCCTGGCGAAGGCTATGCACTGCCCTTTTCGTTTAAAGGAAATGGAGCTAAGCAATTAGCAAAGATTACCGCCGATAACGTGGGCAAAAATATGGCGGTTTACTTGGATGAACAAATGTTAATGGATCCGGTGATTAAGTCCGCCTTACCTGATGGTTCGGGAGAAATCAGTTTAGGCTTAGATGCTACCCGAGAAGAAGCCGAGCGTTACGCCATTTTGATGAAGTCTGGTTCTCTCCCAGTTTCGTTAAAAGTAGCTGCTTTATCTCAAGTAGCACCTACTCTGGGGAAAGAGATTGTTAATTTAAGTGGAATTGCCATGCTTAGTGGAATTATTCTGGTGATGATCTTTATGGTTTGCTTCTACAAAGTACCCGGCCTGATTGCAGATGTGGTGTTAATTTTTTATGCTACTTTTGTACTAGGAATTATGGTAATGAGCAATGGAGTCTTAACTTTACCTGGAATTGCTGGAATTATTCTTTCTATTGGGATGGCGGTGGATGCTAATATTATTATTTTCGAACGAATTAAAGATGAATTACGCAACGGAAAGCGCATGCGTTCGGCTTTAGAGGCCGGGTTTAATCGCGCCTTTACAGCAATTTTAGATTCCAACGTAACTACGTTAATTGCCGCCATTGTTTTACTGATATTTGGGAGTGGACCGGTGCAAGGATTTGGGGTAACCCTCACCATTGGGGTTTTAACCAGTATGTTAACCGCTATTTTTGTGACCCGAATTTTTTTACAAATGATGATTGATCGTAACCCGGATAAATACGCCAAATATTTTGGGGTTAAGGAGGTAGCTTGAGAATGAACTTATTAAAACACCGTAAGCTTTATATCGGAATTTTTACAGCTTTGATTCTGCTTAGTGTAGTCCTGCTCTTTGTTAACCCTTATAATGGTTGGGGCCAAAAACCGGGGTCTTCCTTAAATCTAGGAGTGGATTTTACCGGGGGGACCAAGATTTATTTTCCCGTCTCCCAAAAATATATTCAAGAACATCAGACAGTTACTTCTGCCGAGGTAGTAGCCGTTTTAAAAGAGATTAAACTACCCAACTTTAAATTTAATCCGCCGCAACCCAGCGAGTATACCGATTCGAAGGGGATTATCCAGCATCAGGTATTGGTGTACACCCGTTTTTTAAGTCCCACTGAGCAAAAGGTGGTCTTAGCAGCCTTGGAAGCTAAGTTTGGCCAACCGGATAATAACCAAGGCTTGCAAGTTAACGGAGTTGATCCGGTAATTGGAGGCGAATTGATTCAAAAGGCTTTATGGGCTATTTTCTGGGCTTCTCTAGGGATGATTATTTATATTTGGATTCGCTTTGAATTAGCTTCCGGGATTGCAGCAGTAATTGCTTTGGTCCATGACTGTATGATTGTTTTAGGTATTTTTGCTTTATTTGGCCAGGAAATCAACGCCACCATCGTCGCTGCCTTGCTAACGGTTCTGGGGTATTCCATCAATGATACTATTGTAGTCTTTGACCGCATACGCGAAAATGTAAAAAAGAAAGAGCGGGGAACCCCTTTTGCCGAAGTGGCTAATGATAGTATTTTACAGACCATGCGGCGTTCTTTAAATACCAGTTTTACCACGGTAATTTCGATTATGGTTTTATACGTGATGGTGCCTACTATTAAAGAGTTTTGTTTTGCTTTAATTATCGGGATTACTTCGGGGACCTTTTCGTCCATCTTTGTGGCCAGCCCGGTTTGGGCCGTGTATCGGGATTGGGAGGAAAAGAAGAAGTTAGCTGCTTAAGTTAAATTAGATTGTACTTTATTGGTGATTCTGCTGCGGATAGTTGTTGCGGTAGAATCATTTTCTTATTTTAGATCTATGATCATATCTAATTTATTTTGCAAATTATAAAACATAAGGAAAGATATATTTATGAAAAAAAGTGTTTTAATTTTTATGGTATTATTCATATGTTTATTTTCTATATTAGCAGTTAATAGTCAAAAAACTTCATTAAAAAGCGTAGTTAAAACAAAAGAGCTACATAAAGAACTTATTGAAATGATTAAAAAAGCTGATCAATTAAAATATAAACTTGAATTTAAATTGAATGAAAATCAAATAATTGGCTATTATCAGGGAGTTGGTTTAGCCGGAGTAACAGGAAAATATCAGAATAAAGTTAATGTTATGGCTGTTATGAAAGAATTTTTTTCTGAAAAAGCTGCTTTAATAGAAATTGAAAAAATTGGACTTTATGTAATTGACCAAAAAGTAGGCTTTATTATGGCCACGGGAGAAGAAAGTTTTTCCATTAATGAAAATACCAAATTTGAATTTGTAAATGAGGAACTTGATAAGAAATTAGTTAGAATTTCTATGAGAGGAGAAAGCGGTAGCAAAAGCACATTTTACTATACTTTAAAAAAAGTTAAAGAAAAATGGATTATTGTTGATGAGGCGGAACAAGATAACGTTTTTAAAATTGAAAATAATTGGATAACCATCACAACATCGTCGATATTAACAGGTGAAAATATACTTTATAGGACATATTCCGGTGATAAAGTGTGGGATAAAAAACCACAAACAGCTTGGGTAGAAGGAGAAAAAGGGCATGGATTGGGAGAATGGATTGAATTTTCTTTTTTTAAAGAGCAAATTATAAATGGAATAAAAATTATTAATGGTTATGCCAAAAATCAAAAGACTTATTATAATAATAACCGCCTTAAAAAAATTAAAATATCTTTTAACGATGGTACTTTAATTAACGCCGAATTAGCAGATAACCAACTAAAGCCACAGATAATTAAATTAGCAAAATCAAAAATTATTAATCGAATTCGTTTTTTGATAGTAGAGATTTACCCTGGTGCTAAAGATGATGATACCTGTATTTCCGAAATTGACTTTGTTAAATAAAATAATTGTAAAGAAGCTATTTTCGAAGAGTGTAAAGGAAAATAGCTTCTCTCTTTTATTTATTGAAACTTAAAACTTATTTTTCAATTATTATCGCCTCAATGATTAATTTTATGTTATAATAGCAATTGGGTTGTCCATAGCAGTGCCCCCTAGTAGGATGTATGTAACTACATCCTACTTTTATTATACCCTGATTTTTTCATAGCTTAATTTAAGAAGAAAAAGATAAAATAAAAAAGTAGATTTATTTAAAAAAAGGATTAATCTAAAAAGGTAACGAATTAATTTTTTAAAGCGGTTTATGTATGGAGGGAATTTTTATGCCCAGGCAAGATATCCAAAATATTTTGGAGTATGTTAAAGAAAAATTAGTAGCCGTCTATCAGCCACAAGTTATTTATTTATTTGGTTCGTATGCCTGGGGCACCCCTACTAAAGATAGTGACTTAGATTTATTAGTGGTTACTAATAAATTGATAGAAAAAAAAGTACATGAAAGGATAGCTTTAGGACGAAGAGCTTTGGTGGATTTACCAATTCCTAAAGATTTAATTGTTTATACGGAAGCGGAATTTAGTTCTCTAGTTACTGAAAAATCTAGTTTGTGTTTTAAAATAAAAAATAAAGGAATTAAAATCTATAAAGAATCCCCCTTTATAAAATATTGTTGGGGGATTCTTATTAAGCCTTTCTTGATAATAAAATTAGGTACTCAACTATTCGATGCTGCGTTGTTTTTGTGAATGATAGTTCGAATGGGAAAGGGAATCTCGATGTTTTCTTGTTGATAACGTTGGTGCAATTTTTTAATAAATTCGTGTTTTAATAAGTACTGGTTTACAAATTCTTGGGCGCGGAGAATTACTGTAAAATTAATACTGGAATCTCCAAAGGTATTATAGCGAATAAAGGGTTCAAACTCCTTGATTCCTCCTTCGATGGTGTGCATAAGTTCCGTAGCCACTTCGATGGTGACTCGTTCTACTTTTTCTAAGTCACTGTCATAACTAACCCCGACTTGCACTAAAACACTCATATTTTTATCAGGTTCGTTAAAATTAATAATGATTGCTGAAGCAAGTTTGGCGTTGGGGATGACGATCATATTATTGGCTAAAGCCCGGATCGTCGTATTCCGCCAGGTAACATCTACTACATAACCTTCGTCGCCGGAATCTATTTTAATATAATCGCCTACTTTGACTTGTTTCGAAACAATAATCTGTAATCCGGAAAATAAGTTTGATAAAGTATCCTGAAGGGCTAAAGCCACGGCTAAACCACCCACCCCTAAGGCAGTTAATACCGGAGCAATAGAAATTCCTAGGGATTGGAGAATGATCAGGATGCCGATAATATAGACCGCGGCTCGGGCAAGATTGGAAAAAATTGAAGTAGCAGGCAGGATTCCTTCGGTGTTTTTTGAGTAATGTTTGATAAAACCAGCTGCAATGTTAGAGCAAAAAACAGTTACCGAAAAGATGAAAATCGATAATAAGGACTTAAAAATAAAGTCGGAAAAATGACCGGGAAGGTGTAAGGTTAAAAAGGCTCCGTAGCAACCAGCACTAATAAACCAAATGAGAACGGTTTTTTGGAGAGCCTCATAAATGATATCATCCCCATACCATTTGGTTTTAGAAGCCAGGGCCTGCATTTTGCCTAAAATTATTTTTTTAAAAATTAGTCCGATGATCACGCTGATAATTATTAAAGATAGTGGCAAGATTAATGATAAATAGTTTTGCAATGAAAAACACACTCCTTGATACTTATGAATTATTGTTACTAAAATTATAACATATTTCCAGTGGAATTATTATTATTTTTACAAATTACTCTTTTTGAGTGTGGACAGGTTACTATAAAGTTATCAACAATTGTTAATAAGTTTGTTGATAACTTGTGAGTACTTGTTGATAAAAAATTTATTTTTAAAAAAGGAAAATTACAATATGATAGAAGCAGCTGTGGATAATAAGGTTATTAGTTGGGGCGAAAAAGATTATCAAATTCCTCTTGAAATGGAGTTAATGATAATTTTAGCCAGTCCAATTATTGATGAAGAAGCTGAAAAAAAACTTGCTCTTTTAACTAACCGGGAGTTTAATTGGGATTTCTTCTGTCATTTAGGACAATACCATGGGGTAATTCCGTTACTTTATAAAAAAATGCAACAGCTGGACTTGAAAAGAATGCCTAGTTTTGTAAAAAAATATTTCCAAAAAGAATATCAGGCAAATGCCTTACGAGTGATGGGCTTTACTGGGGAATTAATTCGAATGACTAAGATTATGGAAGCCCAAAAAGTGCGGCTGTTAGCTATCAAGGGGCCCGCATTAGCAGAGCAGATTTACGGAGATATTACCGCCCGCCTAACGTCGGATCTCGATCTTTTAGTAGCTCGGGAAGATTTTTGGCAGGCTGAAAAATTATTACTCCAGGAGGGTTATCAAAGAATTGAGCCGGATTTTAACGTAACTGCCAAGCAAATGAGGAATTTAATGAGGCAGATTTATCATTTTCAGTATTATCATCAGCAGAAGCAGATTTGTGTGGAGCTCCATTGGCAGATTAGTTTAGAAGAGTTTTATCAGACCAAGTTTAATGAGTTATGGAATCGAAAAAGTATCATTAATAAAGCAGAGCATCAGTTTTATACTTTGTCACCAGAGGATAGTTTTTTATATTTAGCCTTGCATGGGGCCTATAATAGCTGGCCACAATTGCGAATGATTATGGATGTGGGCAGAGTTTTGCAAAATAATAATTTAAATTGGGAACTATTAGTAAGAAAAGCTAAAATAAACGGGGTTTTGGAGATGGTCGTGCAAGCCGTTAGCTTAGCCGGATTAGTATTTGAGTTATCTTTGCCGGAAGTTTTTCGAAAGTATGTAGCTAGTCAAAAGATTGACTGGCTAGTGCAATTCGGACTCCACAAAGTCTTACAAGCACCCCAAAAAAGAGAAACTGCTTTACCGTGGACAAGTATTTACCATTGGGAATATTATAATGAATTTCAATATAAAATGCGTTTAATTAAAAGGAAACCACAAAAAATAAAGTGGTTATTAAAAAAGTTCACCCCCATTATTAAAAATTATCAGGAAATAAGTCTTGGAGATCGTTATCATTTTTGCTACTATTTTATTCGCTTTTTAGATATCATTTGGCGGCACTGCTTAAAAAGGGCGGGAAACGAGTAATATTAAGATATCCACAAGAGTTATCAACAGATGTTAATGGTTTTTGTGGATTAAATTTGTTTTTGTGATCAATTAAGGTCGGAGATTGACAATTATTATGGTTTTTTGTAAACTTAATTAGGATAACTGAATAAACTAACAGTAGAAAATTAAATATATATTTTAGATTTAGCAAAATTAGAACAGACGGTGGATTGGTTTACAAGACAAGTTCACGAGGTCGGGACGAGAAGTTTTTCGACAGCGGGGTGTTATGATAATACCTGCGGGACTATAATTGCAATGATTATGGTAACGCGGGTTTTTTTGTTCTGAGGCAAAAAAGAGTTTATTTTAGGAGGGGCCATCAAAATGGAAAAAAGAAATGAAAAAGTTCGAGTGGCGGCCTTGTCGGTATTTTCGAATACGCTGTTGATCATCTTAAAGGTAATAGCGGGGATCTTAAGTGGTTCGGTAAGTATTATTTCGGAAGCCATCCATTCCGGCATGGATTTAGTGGCGGCGATTATTGCTTTTTTTTCGGTCAGGATTTCTTCCAAACCAGCGGATAAAGATCATCCTTACGGGCATGGCAAATTTGAAAATGTTTCGGGAGTTTTGGAAGGATTATTGATTTTTTTAGCGGCTTTTTTTATTATAATTGAAGCAGCCAAAAAGATCAGGCATCCGGAAGATATTGAAGAAACCGGAATTGCAATTTTGGTTATGGCAATTTCGGCCATTGTTAATTTTTTTATCTCCAAAAAGCTTTATAAAGTGGCTAAAGCAGAGGATTCTATCGCCTTGGAGGCCGATGCCCTGCATTTAATTACTGATGTCTACACTTCCTTGGGAGTAGCGGTGGGGTTAATTTTAATCAAACTTACCGGGCTGACTATTTTGGATCCAATTGTGGCTATTTTAGTGGCTTTGCTGATCACGAAAGAGGCCTTTATTCTCTGCCGCAATGCTTTTTGTCCACTTATAGATACTAAGTTGGCTGATGAAGAAGAAGCCAAGATTAAAGACGTCCTAAATAAGTATCAGGAGCAGATTGTTGATTTTCATAAGTTACGCACTAGGAAAGCTGGTTGTTTAAAATATATTGATTTTCATATTACAGTTAATCCGAATTTGACGGTAAAAGAGTCTCATGATTTAACGGAAGAAATTGAAAAAGATTTGGAAGCGACTATTACTAATACCAATGTGAATATTCATATTGAGCCGGAAAGGAATTGTCCATCGAAAAATTTAAAAAATTAGCCAGTTATTAATGATGATATGTTCTTTATCAAAACGGGGGTTAAAAACGAAACTGGGTTTGATTATGCCCCGTTTTTTTGTGATCCGTACTTTTTTTGAAAGACACGTAATTGACGTAATTTTGAAAGAATGTTATACTTAAATTAGTTGATATTAGTTATCAAAATCATTCAAGGAGAGGATTTTGGTTTTGCATAAAGAAGAAGAAGTCTTAACTACTTATTTAAAAAATAAAAATTTAAAGTTAACTAACCAACGCCGCGTAATTCTCAAACTCTTTTTAAATACGGAAATTCATGTTACCGCCGAAGAATTATATGAAAAGTTGAAGCATACTCATCCGGAGATTGGAATTGCTACCGTATATCGAACTTTGAAATTATTTTGCGACGCAGGTTTGGCCCTGGAAGTGCAGTTTGGAGATGGTTTTACTCGTTACGAGCATCACTACGGCCATGGACATCACGATCATCTAGTTTGTGAGAAATGTGGTAAGTATATTGAAGTTATTGATGAGAGAATTGAAAAACTACAACAGAGTTTAGCAGAGCAAAATAATTTTCATATCTTACGCCATCGCATGGAATTATACGGGCTTTGTAAGGATTGTTTTTGTAAAAAATAATTCTAAAAAATTGCTTTTTTGGAAAGTATCCCGCATCCTCTATTTACCTTAAATTTACAAATGAACAATTTACATTTGACCAAAAATGGTAACTTAAGGTATAATATAAAAAGTACAGTAATATTGTGCTCTGAATTTTAAAAAAGAGAGACAGTAGACTGGGACCAATTTTTGGTGAGGAGGATGTATTGATGAAAAAGTTTGCTTTTATTGCCATTCCGGTTTTGATGGTGTTGTTAATTGTATTCATTGTCATGCGCACTAACGACACTACTCAGGAAGTGGTTGCGGAAAAGGTTGAGCTTGTATTTTGGCACGGAATTGAATCACCGGAGAATAATGAGGTTTTAAAGAAATTAGTAACTAAGTTTAATGATGATCATCCACAAATTGAGGTGAAATTACAACACTTTGGAGCTGCCGATCAGGTACAGGGAAAAGTAATGACCGCAGTCCAAGGGGGAAATCAGCCTGAATTAATGTGGTGGGCCCCGGCTTTTACCGGAATGTTAGCGGAAGCCGATGTTTTAGCTGCCGCCGACGATTTAATGGCCGACGACGACAAATTTGATAAAAATGATATATATCCTGGTCTTTGGGAAGTGTCCAAATATAAAGGAAAAATTTACACAGTTCCTTTTGAAGCCAACAATTTAGCCATTTATTATAATAAAAAGCATTTTGCAGAAGCCGGTATTGAAAAAATCCCGGAGACTTGGGATGAGTTTTATAAAGTTGCCAAAAAATTAACTACCAAAAAACGATATGGCTTCTTAGTCCCCGTTGGAACCAACGAATGGACTGTTTGGACCTGGCAGACCCTTTTATGGCAAGCCGGGGGGGATTTCTTAAATAAAAATAATGATGGGCCTGCCTTTAATAGTGAAGCTGGTGAGACCGCTCTGAAATTCTGGAAGAAAATGATTGATACTAAAGTGGCCGCTTTCTCAGAGACCGATACTGGCTACAAACCAGATTACTTTGTTTCTGGTAAGTTTTCGATGATGATTAATGGCCCTTGGAATTTAGTTAGTATGAAGGATAATAAGGAATTAGGAATCTTCTTCTTACCGAAGAAAGTGCGTTATGCTACTAATATTGGTGGAGAAAACCTCTTTATTTTTAAGAGTACTCCTGAGAAAGAAGCAGCTAGTTGGGAGTTTGCTAAATTTATCATGAGTGCCCAATTCCAGGTGGAATGGGCCATGAAGACGGGATACCTTCCGGTTAGTTTATCTGCGGCCAAAAGTCCGAAATACTTAGAATTTTTGAAAGAGAATCCTAATGTGAAAGTTTATGTAGATCAAATGAAACATGGTTTAGCAAGGCCTTCAATTCCGGAGTATAACGAAATTTCGGCAGCTTTAGGAAAACAATTAGAGCAAGCTCTTTTTGGTGAAAAAACTCCTAGTAAGGCTTTAGCTGATGCAGCAAAAGCAGCTAAAAAAGTCTTTGATAAATAAAGAAGAACCTGTTTAGCAGAGTTACCTAAGAGTTAAGTTTAATTAAATATCTGTTAAAATGTATTAATAATTTAGTAAATTGCTAGTTCTTTAGCTTTCAGTAGATAAAGGGCTAGTTTTTTTATTTAGTTTTAAGCCAGTTTTTTAATTAAGAAGTGACAGAAGGTTTGCTGACTTTAGATAAATAAAAATAAAAAAACTTGGGGAAGCTAGCAGATGAAAACAGATTTAGAAAGGTGGAAGTACAAGTGCTAAAAAAGGATATTAAGTATTTGTTGTTAGTAATCTGCTTAGTTTTAGTAGTTATTTTACCCGGTTGCCCAGATGAAGATAAAGAAGAAATCATGTTTGGCAGCATGGTCACTAATTTCAAGAAGCCTCCCATCATCTCTGTTTATATGAATGATACAAAAAGAATTAAAAAGATGCCTTTAGAAGAATATTTGGCAGGGGTGGTTGCCGGAGAAATGAAGCCTAATTGGCCGCTTAATGCCTATGCAGCTCAAGCAATTTTAGCCCGCACCTTCACTATGGAGTTTTTAGGGCGGGGTGGTATGAAAAAAATGTATGGTACTAATATCTCTACCGATGAAAAAGAAGCCCAGGCTTACAATGCCCAGGCGATTACTCCGGAAATTCGTAAAGCCGTTGCTAAGACTAAAGGACAAGTAATGACTTATAAGGGTCGGTATATAAGGGGATGGTATTCGGCAAGTTGTGGCGGCAGATCGGCATACGCTAAAAACAGCCTAGATTATCAAGAGAAGGAACCCTCCTATATTAGTTCAGTGCGCTGTCCCGAAGAAAAATATATCCCTAAATCTGAATTGTTTTGGCAAATTAAACTTACCGATGCCAACGTACGTCAGGCGTTAACTCCTTTAAAAAAGGATATTGGCCAGGTGCAAAAAATGGCAATAGTTAAAAAAGGACCTTCTGGCCGGGCTGTGCGGGTGAAGTTTACTGGTACCAAGGGATCGGCCGAGATTACCGGACCCCAGCTGCGAATGGCTATTGGCCCGGAAAAAATGCGTTCTACTTGGATTACTAATATTCGTAACCAAAGAGGAGTAATCATAGTTAAAGGACGAGGCTTTGGCCATGGAGTCGGTCTCTGCCAGTGGGGTGCTTATACTTTAGCTAAAGAGAAGAAGTCACCGGAAGAGATTGTGAAGCATTACTATCCCAAAACTCAAATTAAAAAGATTTGGTAAAAGATTAAATTTTACTTCTAACTTTTGGCCGGGTGGCATATTGTTAAAACAAGTATTTAAAACCGGGCGAAAAGGGGTTATGGAAATGGAGGAGCGAAAACGGAGCAATGAGGCCGCAGATCATCAACTGACTTTAAGTAATCGCGGTAGTTTGAAACTTGAGGGTGCGACTAATTTGGGAAGTTACGATCAAGAATTAATCATCCTTGAAATTGATGAAATGATCTTAGAGATTAAAGGAGAAGAATTACATATTAAGCAGTTGAATTTAGACCAAGGACAGGTTGTCGTCGAGGGTAAGATTAATGCAATGATTTATGTGGAGAATATAGTTGGCAAAAAAAGTAAAGGATTTTTCAGTAAATTAATTAAATAAAAGTAAAATTACTTGCAGTGATTCTCGAAGAGGCTTATAATTAATATTATAAGCTCTTTTTTATATTAAGATATTTAGAATTATAGGGGTTAAAATGAGCGCCAAAAAAACTGATAATTATCGAAAAAAAAATTTACTGATCCTTTTAGTACAATTTTTTTGCAGCCCTATTGTACTTTTAATTGATTCTTTTCGGGAAAAAAATTTACCGGACAAGACCTGGGTATATTCTTTTCTTTGTTTGATTTCCCTATTGATTATTGCCACCGGAATTTGTTTGATGCTCACCATAGAGCCGATGCAAAAGACGATGACCATGATGGGCAAGTATATTCAAAATCGAGAGATTTTAGATGGGGATTTACAACCAATTATTCGATTAATTAACAAATACGCTATTTTACATGATTTAGATCCCTGCATAGTCTTTGCAATTATTAAAACGGAGAGTGCTTTTAATCCTAAAGCGGTTTCTCCAGCGGGAGCCAGAGGGTTAATGCAGATTATGCCCGCTGTGTGGCAGCAATATAGTAAGTCGGATTGCTCCGGAAAAC
>JANQHU010000295.1 GCA_028282485.1 Bacillota bacterium | reverse complement strand
AAATTAATGAAGTTTACTAAGGAGGAAATTAGGATGTCGAATCAACAGTTCGGGAGTTATTACTACCTGAAAGTAGAAGGCGGCGAAGCCATTGAGCTTAAAGAAGGAGATATTCAGGCGGTAACTTTTCGGTGCACTTCCCCCAATGGGACTACTGCCAAGAGTAACAAGATAGCCATTGAATTACAGATAACTGGTGAAATTTTACATGACAAAAACGAAGCCGAAACCTTAAAGTTAGCCAAATGGGCCTTGGTACCGGGTGGGGCGAAAGATGTAGAAAGAAAGGTAACTATTGAGCTGGTGAAAGCCAGCAAAGTAGTGCGCCAATACGAAGTTTCCCATGCTTTTGTAGTGGATTATAAGGAAATCGTGAGTGAAAGTGGGACTTGCAAATTTACGCTTATCTTAAAACAAAATCAAAGTATCAAAGATACTAAAGTAGATGTAAACGGTGGCTATGATAAATAAACTAAAAGATTATTTAACGCGGTATTAGTGACATTCGTCATTGATATATATGCAACACTATTTTATATTTTATAAGGAGGAATTTTTAATGTCAGATCAACAGTTAGGAAGCTACTACACCCTTAAAGTAGAGGGGGGCGAGGCCATTGAGTTAAAGGAAGGGGATATTGAATCAGTCGAATTTAAATGCGATTCGCCGGATGATGCTACTGCCAAAAGCAACAGTATGGGGATTGAATTACATGTTTCTGGGGAAATTTTGCATAACAAAAACGAATCCGAAACCCTGAAGTTAGCCAAATGGGCTTTGGTAGCAGGCGGGGCGAAAGATGTAGAAAGAAAAGTTACGGTGGAGTTAGTGAAAGCCAATAAGGTAGTCCGGCAATACGCGTTTTCTCATGCTTTTGTAGTCGATTACACCGAAACCATGAGTGACAGCGGTACCGGGGTTTACACCCTTTTCTTAAAACAAAACCGCAATGTGAATGATACGAAAGTTGAAGTTAACGGTGGTTATGATAAGTAAGCTTTAACGGAGTAGTTGTTTTTCTGGAAGGCCGGGGCTTCCCGGTCTTTCCAAAATAAATATCGTCAAAAACAAGTTACATAAATGTAACAATTATTTTAAAGAGCTTTAACATTATTTCAAGGAAATTTATGGTAAAATAGTATTCGGGTTACGTAAATAGGTAAAAAGGATGTAAAAAACGGAGATGAAAAATTATTATACTGTTTTAGGGGTCCTCCAAACGGCCTCACCGGAGGAGCTTAAAAAAGCCTTTCGGAAGTTAGCTATCAAATATCACCCCGATCGTAATAAGGGGGATCAAGCAGCGGAAGCTAAATTTAAAGAAATAAATGAAGCATATGGGTTTTTAAGCGATCCCGAAGGTAAAGCAGCCTATGATGCTAAGCTTAACGGGACCAGCCGTTTTGGGAGTCCTGAGGCCGAGGCCCGGGCTAGTCGTCCTCAGCCAGGAGCTACCGGAGCTGGTACGGGAATTGATTTGAATGATTTAGAAAGAAGTTTTGAACGCTTTTTTGGCTTTAACCCCCAAACCAAAGAACCAACCCAAATGAATCAAAAGGTCGGCAAGAATCCTATGGACACCACGGCTGCTTTTGAGAAGTTCTTTGGTTTTAAGAAAAAATAGTTAAATTACCAAAAAAGTTGGTCTGAAACCAGCCAGGAATAATGAAGGAGTGGGAAAGATTGGCGCAGTTTTTGGAGTGCATTAATATTGTGAAACATCTTCAAAAGTATGTAATTTTAAAAAAAGTTGAGGGGCATCATCAAAATCGGAAAGTGCTACAGGTTTTTTTAGGGGATCTGCTGCTGGCGGTCTTCTTATTAGTAATTATTTTTACGGTTTCTTTGATAAAAATGATAATGCCGTTGCAAGTTGGAGGCCTAGTTTTAGGTTTGGCCCTTTTAGCTTACTTGGGGGTGCGAGTCTTCTTTACGGTAACTAGACCGCCCCAAACTTATGACGGGGCTAAGCGCTTGGTTTTGCAAGATGAAGAAGGCAAAAATATTCGGGCTTGGCCTTTGGAACGCCGAAAGGCTTTAATACTTGGCAAAAAAACTCGTGATAATGAGGTTGATATAGATTTGTCAGAGGCTCAATATGCGACTCTGATTAGTAAGCAACATGCGGTCTTAAATTATAGTGACCATAATTGGTATTTGGAAGATATTGGTTCTTCTAATGGGACTGGCGTCAAAAGAAGTAATGCTAAGCATAAGTTTAAGTTGGAGCCGGGCCGGCCTTATCCAATTAACTCCGGGGATATTATCCTAATCGCCAATACTCAACTATTGGTGAAATAAACGAAAAAAAGTAATATTTTAATAAATGGAGGCTGAAAAGAGTTATGAGTCTTTCAAGATGTGGGAATGGGCATATTTTTAGTGCCAGAAAACACGGGAATGTTTGCCCCTATTGCAA
>JANQHU010000255.1 GCA_028282485.1 Bacillota bacterium | reverse complement strand
CTTTTATCCCGAGCAGGTTTTTCAGAAAGTATTATCTTACATTTTTTTTCTGATGGGCACGGTAATCGCACGAAGTAAAAATTTGTAAAAAATGAAACTTACTTTATCTTTATGGATATTTTAGCTCCATTTTTTACAAATTTTTACTTCGTGCGATTACCGTGCCCATCAGAAAAAAAATGTAAGATAATACTTTCTGAAAAACCTGCTCGGGATAAAAGCACTTTTTTTTGCAGCAGACTCTTGTTGCTTCCTTTTTTGTCTAAAAACCCTTGGGCAATCACCAGCTCCTGCTCTGACGGATAATACTCTTCCAAGAGCTCTTCAATTAGTTCCCGACTTAACCCCTGGCTTGATAGCTCTTGCCAGATATAGGCACGGCTTTTTAATTGTTTTTGCAAGATACGAATGCGGTTTACCCCATAGCGGAAATCGTTTAGATAACCATTATCTTTTAAACGGGCTATAACTGCCATTATTTCCGATTCGGCAGTATTTAAATCTGCTAACTTACTAACTAAGCGCGCTTCGGAATAATCTTTTTTATTTAAATAAAAAAGTGCTTTTTGCATTAAGGTCTGGTCACACACAATTAACTACCTTTAAAATTTTTTAACTGCTTTTTTCTTTTTCATCATTATTTTCACTCAATAAGCCCAGCTGTATTTTAATCTTAGTCTCAATTTCTTCCAAAAGATTTAGATCTTTTTTCAAAAATTCACGCACATTATCTCGCCCTTGTCCAATCCGATTATCCCCATAAGAAAACCACGAACCACTTTTATTAATAATTCCTAAATTAACTGCCGTATCTAAAATACATCCGGTTTTGGAAATACCCTCGCCATAAAGAATATCAAATTCTGCGTCTCGAAAAGGAGGAGCCACCTTATTTTTTACTACCTTTACTTTAATGCGATTGCCAACGATCTCTACTCCTTGTTTAATGCTTTCTTGCCTTCTAATTTCCAACCTGACCGAAGAATAAAACTTTAAAGCCCTACCTCCCGGAGTAGTTTCAGGATTACCAAACATGATTCCTACTTTTTCCCGAATCTGGTTAATAAAAACTACGATGGTATTGGACTTACCAGTTACTCCGGTTAATTTACGTAAAGCTTGAGACATCAAGCGCGCTTGTAATCCAACATGAGTATCTCCCATATCTCCTTCAATCTCAGCTTGGGGGGTTAACGCTGCTACTGAGTCAATAATAATTACATCTACCGCCCCACTGCGTACTAAGGCTTCGGTAATTTCTAGAGCTTGTTCTCCGGTATCCGGTTGAGAAATTAATAAATCATCAATTTCCACTCCCAATTTTTTAGCATATACCGGATCCAAAGCATGCTCAGCATCAATAAAAGCAGCAATTCCTCCTTGTTTTTGGGCTTCAGCAACCATATGCAAGGCAACAGTAGTTTTTCCCGAAGATTCAGGACCATAGACTTCAACGATCCTACCGCGGGGAACTCCCCCTACCCCCAGGGCCAAATCCAGGGTAATTGCTCCACTGGAAATAGTAGATATATTCAGTCTATCGGCAGCCTCTCCCAATTTCATAATAGAACCTTTTCCAAATTGTTTTTCTATTTGTAGTAGGGCAACATCTAAAGCCTTTTGTTTTTCCGACATTTTTTAATACCTCCAAATAATCGAACGTTTGTTCTAATTGTAACAAAAAAAAATCTACTTGTCAAACAAAAAACTACTTGCAAAAATGTTGATTTGTTATCCTCAATTTTAATTCCTGCCATAAGAATATTAACGCTGTCTGCGCTGCTAATTCTTTATTTCTTACTCTGTCATAGGAAAAAACTCTTTTTTTAACGACGGTCTTTTCAGAAAAAGCTATCCCAAAGAAAACCACACCGTTAGCTTCCTCACCATGACAATTATTCGGATCAACAAATCCGGTAGTGGCAAGTCCAATCTCAGCTCCGGTAGAAAATCGAATGCTTTCGGCCATAGCCTTGACTGTTTCAGCACTAACTGCTCCATAAGTTTCAATAATTTCCGCAGCCACCCCTAAATTATTGACTTTTAAATGGTTACTATAACTATTAATCCCCCCTAAAAAATACTCTGAACTACCGGAAATATTAGTAATTCGGTGACAAACAAGTCCTCCGGTACAGGATTCGGCAACTGCCAAATTTTCGCCTAGTTTTCTTAAAAATCCACCCACAACAGCCGCCAAATCTGTCTCATCATAGCCATATATATAAGACCCTAATCTATCCTCAATCATTTGAATAACCGGGGTAATTATATTCTGATTTTCCTCGACAGAATTACTCTTAGCGGTAATTCTCAGTATCACTTCCCCTCTACCAGCATAAGGCGCTAAAGTAGGATTAGATTGGTCACTAATCAAATCAGCAATCATTTCTTCCATTCCCGACTCACTAATCCCTACCATTTTTACTACTTTTGAGGTAAGTACCGGGGAACCATAATTAATCATCATCCTAGCCAAATAAGGACGGACTTCAGTTTGCCACATCTGCTTTAATTCAACAGGAACTCCCGGTAAAGCAATTAAAACTCGGTTATCCTTATCTAACAATACTCCCGGAGCTGTCCCCCAACAATTATTAATCATCCGTCCTGAGGCGGGTAAATATGCTTGGCGCTTATTATTGGCCGCCAGTGGCCGTCCTAATTTGAAAAAAAACCCTTCAATCTGCCGCCAAGCTTCCGGGGAAAACTTCAAATCTTCCCCCAACATTTTAGCGATAGCTTCCCGGGTTAAATCGTCTTGGGTGGGGCCTAATCCTCCGGATAAAATTACTACACGGGAACGCCGCCAGGCCTGCTCTATTACTGCAACAATTCGCTCTAAATTATCACCTACAGTTACTTGATAATATAAATCTATGCCTAAAGTAGCCAGTTCTTGAGCTAAAAAAGCCGCATTAGTATTAATTATCTGCCCTAAAAGCAACTCCGTACCGATACAAATAACTTCTCCCCGCATCAAACTTTCCTCACTAGCTAAAATAATAATTTCAAATCATTTCGTTCTCTGGAATTGAACATAGTAGCTCTTAGTTTAATTTTTACGAAGTTCTTTTTGCTTCAAAAATTCAAATTCGCTTCAAACTAAAAAACTCCTTTTATTTACGCTAAGTTAATCATTTTTTATTTGCGAAGCCCCCTGGGTCCCAATGAAGTACTGGATCACCCCTTGAAAAATAGCCCGCGCAACAGCTTCACGATAGTTAGCTTTACCTAGTTTTTCTGCTTCTTTTTGATTAGATAAAAAACCTGTTTCAATGATGACCCCGGGCATCTCAACCTCTTTTAATACCCGATAATCTCCCGGCCGTGCTTTTCTTTTGTTTTGGGAATCCAAATTATTTACTAATTCTTGCTGAATAACCTGAGCTAGGGTTTTGGCGTGAGGATTATTGGCTTCGTAAAAAGTTTGGGCCCCGTAATAAATACTTTGAGGAAACATATTAGCATGAATCGACAAAAATAAATCCGCCTTACTTTGATTAGCAATCTTTGCCCGTTGAAAGAGATCACGTCTTTTAGGTGTCTTTTGCCCGTTTTCATAATTAAAAAAATCAAAATCACTTTCACGAGTCATGATGCAGTATACACCAACCCGTGATAAATACCTTTTCAACCGTAAAGCAATATCCAGATTCAGCTCTTTTTCAGTTAAACCTCTTGCGGAACGGGCCCCCGGATCAGCTCCACCATGGCCGGCATCAATGACAATAGTTTTTCCGGAAACTAGTGCCGAAAAAGAATTATTGGTTACCAGAGTAAGATTAAGGAGCAGCCAACCACCCATTCCCAGTAGAAATAAAATAATTAATATATAGATAAATTGCCAATTTAAAATAATCACCCTGGGTTTATTCATCAATTATCCGCACCCGCTTTCTCGATAATTTTTTAGTGTCAGTTATAGAATATTCTAAGCAAATAAAAACTAGAAGCACCTCGAATTTACCCCCTTAATAATTTATAGGAAAATGTCAAAAAATTATGATTAACCAATTGACACCCAGTTTATAATTTGTTATGATTATATTGTTTTCAGTAAAAACGTGGGGGTCGAAATACTAAATATCCCAAATAATAGTACTTTCCTGATCTAACATATATCCCGAGACGAGCCATAGCGCATCATCGGGTAAAGGGAAATCAGGGTGCTTATGGGTCAAAATGTACTTCCTGACCAGAAGATTTTTCGTAAGCGAGGTGAAGGAAATGCAAGCTTTTGATACTGTAGGTGCTCACGTTCTGGCTGATTTTTGGGGTTGCCAGTTCGAAAAGCTCGATGATGCAGATTTATTAATGGATAGTCTTCGCCAAGCTGCCATTAGTGCTAATATGACAATTCTCGGTGAAGAATCTCACAAGTTTTATCCACAGGGATTTACTGGCTTGTTGTTATTATCCGAAAGTCATATTTCGATTCATACTTATCCCGAACAAGGCTACGCAGCCATTGATGTTTTCACTTGTGGTGGTGGCATGACCCAGAAAGCAATTGAGTTTTTAAAAGAAATTCTTCGTCCTACTCAAATTAAAGAAATGGTAGTGAGACGGGGAATCCCCGAGTCAGAACCAATAGTAAATGCATCTTAACACCCTGTCAGAGGGTGTTTTTACTATCTTCATAATATTAAAACAAAAAAAGCCCGGAATTTATCAGGGCTTTTTTTGTTTTGGATAAACCATTGGATATGCTATTATTTTAATCCACTAACTCTTTAATCAAACGTTCGCCTACTGCTAAAGCATGATCAAGTTTTTCCGGTTCCTTCCCTCCGGCTTGAGCCATATCTGCTCTCCCTCCGCCCGAACCACCAGCTTCTTTAGCAATTTCTTTGATCAACTTCCCGGCAGACACTTTTGCGGTCAGATTCTTGGTTACTCCAACTACAAAAGCAACCTTCCCTTCATTGACCGCTCCCAAAACCGCCACCCCATTTTGCATCACATCTCGCAAGCGATCGATGGCTTTCCGCATTAATTCCGGGGCTAGTCCGTCAACTCGCGCCACCAGATACTTAATCCCCTTATATTCTTGTATTTGCTGCAGCAACTGGTTAATTTTAGCGGCAGCCTGATTTTTAGATGCCTTAACTACTTCTTTTTGTAGCTCATTGTATTCTTCTAACATACTTCGAAGCCGAGCAAGCACCTGTTGTTCATCGGTTTTTAAAATTTCCATAATTTCTGCTAATTTCTTTCGCTCATGCTGATAATAATCTAAAGCTTGATTGCCAGTAACCGCCTCAATTCGTCTTACTCCGGTAGCAACGCTGCTTTCGGAAATAATTCGAAAAACTCGAATCTCGGCTGTATTAGCCACATGCGTTCCGCCACACAACTCCCTACTCAAATCGGCGATTTGCACTCTTCTCACCTGATCCTCATATTTTTCGTTAAAAAGAGCCATCGCGCCC
>JANQHU010000248.1 GCA_028282485.1 Bacillota bacterium | reverse complement strand
ATGTAAAAAAGAATGGCAAAAACTATCCAAACAAGATTTATATGCCATGATCGAAAATTCTGATAAAAAACGATATGAAATATCTGAAAACAAGATAAGAGCTATATATGGATGTGCCATTATTACCTAAAGGAAGACAATATGTTCACTTATCTTTAGATGTTGAAACTGCTACTCAAGTAGGATAAAGACATGATAATAAACCAATTTATATTAAAAATTAATTCTAAACAAGCTTTGAAGAAGAATATCGTTCTAAATATCATTTATCAAAAGAACAAAAATCTGTTATTACTCTAAATTATGGTTCCAAAGTTATCTTTCAAAGCAATTCTTTTAATGCTTCCAAATCCTTAATTTTAATTGATGCCTGATGAAAATCGATGATCCCTTCATCTCGCATACGACCCATTTCCCGAGAAAGAGCCGGACGAGTGACATTTAAAAATTCGGCTAGCTCGTTTCTTTTCAGAGGAAGGACAAAAGTCAAACTCCCGTTCTTTTGAAACTCTTCCCATAAATAAAGCCCGATTTTTTCCCGGAGACTACTGAGGGCCATGTATTCAATTCTTTTATTTAAATTCAAAGCTTTATTGGAGATAATTTTTAACATATTTAAGGTCAAAAACCGATGACTCTCACAGACTTGTTTACAACCACCAATAATCTTTGAGGGTGGTAAAAATAAGACTACCGAGTCTTCTTGAGCGGCAACTGTGGCGGGCCACAAACCATTACCGGAAAAAGCAGCAATCTCCCCAAACATCTCTCCTGGCTGTATGTAAGTCAGCACCATGCGCTTACCACGAGCGTTCTCTTTAGTAACTACTAAACTTCCGGCCACCAAAACTCCAATTCCCTCTAAAGGATTACCGGCAATAGTTAAAAACTCATTTTTTTTTCCTTGACGAACAATGGGCTGGAGACAGTGCAGTAATTGTTGCACTTCTACCATAGCCATACTTTGAAACAATCTATTCTCAACTAAAACAGAAAGCCATTTTTGATCTATTTTTTAATCATCCTTATTTTCGGTAACCAAAGTTACCGCTTTTTTTCTTTAATTATATTATAATCTATTTATAAAGGCAACACTAAACTGAAAAGGAGGTTCTCATAAAATGATTAGAAAAATTATTAAAATAGACGAAGCAAAATGTAATGGATGTGGTCTGTGTATCGAGGCCTGTCATGAAGGGGCCTTGCAATTAATAGATGGTAAAGCCCGGTTAATTTCCGACCATTATTGCGACGGCTTAGGTAACTGTTTACCCGAATGCCCCACCGGAGCAATTAGTATAGAAGAACGGGAAGCGGCCGCTTTTGACGAAGCGGCCGTTCAAAAACATCTTCATGCAAAAAAGAGTCCTGCTCCCACCCCATTAGCTTGTGGCTGCCCGGGTACTCACGCCAAACTTATTGCCAAAAAGCAAGCGTCAAACCCCGCACCAGACCCCGCCCAAGAAATCGGGGGAGATTCCCAGTTAAAACAATGGCCCTGCCAAATAAAACTGATTCCGGTAACAGCCCCTTATTTAGAAAATGCCCGTTTATTAATAGCGGCTGATTGCACTGCTTACGCTTATGCAAATATTCACCAGGATTATATGCAAAATAAAATTACCCTGATTGGCTGTCCTAAACTCGACGCTACTGATTATGCCGAAAAGCTAACCGAAATTTTAAGATTAAACAACATTAAAGAGATTACGGTTCTACGAATGGTAGTCCCATGCTGTGGCGGAATTGTTACTGCAGTAAAGCAGGCCCTTTTAAATAGTCAAAAAATGATTCCCTGGAGCGTAATTACCATCAATACGGATGGCAGTATCGCCGAGAATTAGCCAACCAAAAGTTGTTAATGTTAATTTAAAATAAACAACTAATAAAAAAATTTCCAAGGAGGCTGTATCAAATGTCAACAATGTTTTGTTATCAATGTGAACAAACTGCCGGAGGTAAAGCTTGTACTAAGCAAGGAGTCTGTGGCAAACAACCGGAGGTTTCTAACAAACAAGATGAACTTACCTGTGCTTTAGTAGGCTTAGCCCGAGCCGCCGCTAATCAAGCACCCTCTAAAGATACTGATCAACTTATTATGGAAAGCCTATTTGCTACTGTTACTAATGTTAATTTTGATCCAATTCGAATTGACGAGTTTACCAAAAAAATTCAACAGGAAAAACTGCGTCTCGGCGGGGCCGAAGATCTGCCTCCGGAAACTCTCTGGCAAGGGGAAACGGACATTGTCTCCCTCCGTTCCACCCTATTGTTTGGAATCCGCGGTATGGCCGCTTATGCCTGGCACGCCGCTGCCCTAGGCAAAGAAGACGCTGCAGTTACTAATTGGTTCTACAAAGGCTTACGTGCTTTGGGAGAAGAGCATTCTCTAGAAGGCTGGTTAGCCCTCTTGATGGAATTTGGGCAGATTAATCTTAAATGTATGGCGCTACTAGACGAAGCAAATACTTCGGCTTACGGCCATCCTGTCCCTACTAAAGTAACTACTAAAATAGCTAAAGGGCCCTTTATCGTCGTTACCGGGCATGATCTACTTGATTTAAAAGAACTCTTAGAACAAACTACTAATAAAGGGATTAATATCTATACCCACAGCGAAATGTTACCCGCTCACAGTTATCCGGAGCTGAAAAAATATCCGCATCTTAAGGGGAACTTTGGTACTGCTTGGCAGAACCAACAAAAAGAATTTGATCAGATCCCAGGAGCAATTCTCTTTACTACTAACTGTTTGATGCCGCCCCAAGGCTCTTATGCCGATCGCGTCTTTACCACTGCCATGGTCGGTTATCCGGACATCCAGCACCTTCCTGAAGATAGTAACGGCAAAAAAGATTTTGCTCCCCTCATTAATAAAGCTTTAGAATTAGGTGGTTGGGATGAAGAAAAAGCCCTTACCGGGATCAATGGTGGTTCCGAATTAACTACCGGCTTTGCCCGAAACACTATTTTGGGGGCTGCCGATCAAGTTGTTGCCGCGGTAAAAGCAGGGGCGATCAAACACTTCTTTTTAGTAGGCGGTTGCGACGGGGCCCGGCCAGGCCGGAATTACTATACCGAATTTGTCCAAAAAACCCCTCAAGATACGATAATTCTTACTCTGGCCTGCGGCAAGTTTCGCTTTAATGATCTGAATATCGGCGAGATTGGTGGGCTTCCCCGGATTATGGATGTAGGTCAATGTAATGATGCTTATTCGGCCATTCAAGTAGCTCTAGCTTTAGCCGATGCCTTTCAGTGCGGTGTGAATGATTTACCCTTAACCCTAGTGCTTTCTTGGTACGAACAAAAAGCCGTTTGTATCCTTTTAACCTTATTGGCTTTAGGAATTAAGAACATCTATATCGGACCTTCTCTCCCGGCTTTCATTTCCGGTAACGTTCTCAATGTTTTAGTCGAAAAATTTGGTTTAACTCCCATCTCAACCCCAGAAGAGGATTTAAAAGCAATCTTGGGTTAAGGGCCAAAAATCAAAAAATCCTTCTATAATAACCGCTAAGTTAAAATTGGTTTTTTATAGAAGGATTTTTTCAAAATTTAAAGTCCTTGAAAAAGCAAGCTTTCCATGATATGCTAAAGTGGAATTTTTAAAATTATGATTAATTACTATAAAGGAGCCTTCCTACTTTGACAGCTTTACTGAAAAAAAAATTTTTTAATACCAAAAATATTTTAATTACGGGATTAATTCTCGGTATAATAATACTGCTTTTTTGTCTTGGCGATAGCTTGCTGCCCCAACAATTGAAAAACTTCAATACTTCCGCTAAAATCACCCTGACCACGCCGGCCCTTTTATTTCCAGCTATCTCTTTACTCCTCCTGGCCTATACGAACCGCTTTTTAGTACTGGCCCAACTCATTCGCGAACTCCATCTCCGTTATCAAAAAGAACCGGGGGAGATCATTCTAGGCCAAATCGATAATCTCCGCCACCGCGTCTATTTAATTAAATACATGCAATTTCTAGGGGTCATTAGTTTCTTTTTGTGTGTTCTCTGCATGCTTTTAATCTTTTTTGAAAAAAATCTCTTAGCAAATATTATCTTTGGTTTCAGCCTCCTGATGCTGATGGGCTCCTTAGGCTTATCAATTAAAGAAATCCGGATCTCTGTCGATGCTTTAGATCTTCATTTAAGTGATTTGGAAAATGAAAACAAGAAATAAAGCCTCGCTAATATTTTGCTTTTTTTATGTTTCATCATGAAGTTGTTTTACGCCAAAATACTACTTTAAACTGTCCTACTCCTTCTTTCTGGTTAATTAGCTCAACTTGAACCCCCGCCTTTTCACAGCTTTCAATAATACGGGGAATCCCCGAACCCAGCTCGCGATACGGAATCTCCGGTATTGCTTTAACATGCGACAAGAGTACCGGGTTTCTCGCCACTCTCACTCCTAATTTTACCGCTTCCACATCCAAAGTATTCGGTAGCGCCCCGGGACTGATTATTTCCACTCGATTATCAAAGACAAAAATGCGAATATTACTGAGTACCAAATAATTTCGATGCAATAAGGCATTAACTAAAGCTTCTTGCAGAGCAATCTCGGGAATTTCTAAAATTCCTAAACTATTAAAATTTTGGCCGTTTTGGAGTTTCCGCAACTGTCTTTTGATAAAGGCCATTCCATCTTCATAAAGTCGCTTAATATTTCCATGAATATCTTCACTTTCACGATAATCTACTCCTTCCAGATCATTCCCATACCATGAAACAGCCGCAATATAAAACTGACTCAATTTAAAATATGTTTTTTTTCCAAAAAGCAGCAGTCCCGCTAAAGTACAATTATCATTATTTAATAATTTCATATTATGAAGAATTCTTTCCAAAGGAAGATTAATATCGGTAAGCTTCTCACCAAGTTTTCTTTCTAAAAAATCTTCAATTAATTGCAAATTCAAATCATTAATGGTGGTTTTTACAATAACTTCCTCATCAGCATAAAGATGGGTTGCTTCCTGTAATAATCTTTTTAACTCCTCCCGTTTAGCACGGCGCTTATCAGCTCCAACTTTAATCCAAATATCACTTCCATTGGAGATATAAAACTTATTAAGACCCTGTGGAACGTTAATGATCATCACAATTTTGTTGTTACATTTAATATTTTCCGTGGTAACTGCTACGCTAGGATCAATCTTTTGCGAGCAAACATTGGAAACCATCTGGTTCAAACTATTAATATCTTCTTTTAGAAGGCCAGTTATTTCCCCTTTATCATTAACCCCTACAATAATTTTACCACCTTCAGAGTTAGCAAAAGCTCCTATTTCCGCAGCCATCGCATCTGGGCTACTAAAATTTCTTTTAAACTGAACCTTAGAATCTTCCCCTAACTCCAAGATCTCGTTTAATTCATGGCAATTCATCTTCCCGACTCACCTTTTTTCTCAAAATATTTCATTCATTAATTTCCTTAAATTACTCACTAATTATACCATTTTGATTTAACTAAAAACAAGAGTCATTAAAATAATTGAAACCTTGCAACTATCTCCATAAAGATTCGTTTATTTGTTTTAGAGCAAAAAATTTTTGGATAAATCATTGGAGGTCCTCAAACAAGTGGAAGGTTTAACTGCCATTAACGAAGCAATTAAAGAACGAAGCGCATTTATCATTTCCCTAAAACAACAAATCAGCAAAATGATTATCGGGCAAGAAAAACTAATTGACGGTTTACTCATCGGCTTGCTTTCCGGTGGTCATGTTTTACTAGAAGGAGTGCCGGGCCTGGCTAAAACCCTGGCGGTTAAAAGTCTAGCGGCTGCTATTAAAGCTGATTTTCAACGAATTCAGTTTACTCCCGATCTCTTACCATCGGATTTATTAGGGACTCTCATTTATAATCAGGCTTCCAGTTGTTTTACTACTAAAAAAGGCCCGATTTTTGCCAATATCATCTTAGCTGACGAAATCAACCGGGCTCCGGCAAAAGTCCAGAGTGCTTTGCTTGAAGCTATGGAAGAAAAACAAGTAACTATTGGAGAAACCACTTACCAATTAGAAAAACCCTTTATGGTCTTAGCTACCCAAAACCCCATTGAACAACAGGGTACTTATCCCTTGCCGGAAGCACAACTGGACCGATTTATGCTTAAATTAACAATTAGTTATCCTACTAAGGATGAAGAGTTGCTAATTATGGACAAAATGGCAGTAACCACTAAACAGAGTGAGCTTGAACCAGTGATTACCCCCGCTGAAATCTTGGCCGTCCAAAAAACCATTGACCAGGTTTATCTAGATCCCAAAATTAAAGACTACATTGTCAATATTATTATGGCTACCCGGGAGCCCCAAAAATATCAGCTAGATATTTCCGAATATCTGGAATACGGAGCTTCGCCCCGGGCTACCATCAGCTTAGCCATAGCGGCGAAAGCCTATGCTTTCTTGCAAGGGCGGGGTTACGTAGTGCCGAATGACATCAAAACTATCGGCCCGGATATTCTGCGCCATCGCTTAATCATCACCTATGAAGCCGAGGCCAGCGAAATAACTGTGGAAACCCTGCTGCAAAAGATTTTTGACGAAATAGAAGTCCCCTAATTTTCCGGAGGAGAAGACAATGCTCGCGCCTGAAATTATCAAAAAAGTCAAACAGATTCAATTGAAAACTGCTAAACTGAGCACGGCAGTGGTCAGCGGTCATTATGCCAGCGTCTTTAAAGGAGTAGGCATGGAATTTGCCGAAGTGCGTGAGTATATTCCTGGAGATGATATTCGCACCATTGATTGGAATGTTACCGCCAGAACAGGCAGCCCTTATGTGAAACGTTATACCGAGGAACGGGAACTCACGGTGATGCTGGTAGTTGATCTAAGTGGTTCTCTTCGTTTTGGCACCAAAGGTTCTCAAAAAGCCGATTTAGCCGCTGAGATCTCCGCTCTGCTCGCTTTTTTGGCCATTAAAAATAATGATAAGGTAGGCTTATTGATCTTTAGCGATCACTGTGAACTATTTCTCCCTCCCCAAAAAGGAAGACGCCATGTTCTCCGGGTAATCCGGGAAATCCTAGGCCATCAACCCGCGGGGATTAAAACTAATATTTCCGCCGCCCTGAGCTTTTTAGGCAAAGTTCTGAAACATAAAGGGATTGTTTTTTTAATCTCGGACTTTTT
>JANQHU010000199.1 GCA_028282485.1 Bacillota bacterium | reverse complement strand
ATAACTATCCTTTCCAGTGGCCGATAAAGCTCCTAAAGTTTTCCCATGAAAACTATTATTAGTAGTAAGAATTCCTAATCTATTGGTAAATACCCGAGCCATTTTAATCGCGGCCTCTACTGCTTCGGCGCCACTGTTAGTAAACGTTACATATTGCATATTGGCCGGAGCAGATGCAACTAGTTGCTTTGCTAATTCTCCCGCAGCTTCTAAATAGGCCGGTTGCGTAAAGCTTGGTTCCCTGTTGTGCAAAACAGTGTGAATCGCCTCCCAAATTTCCGGATGATTATAACCAAAAGGTAGTGCTCCGTAGGCAGCGATAAAATCCAGATAGCGCTTCCCGTGACTATCAGTTAAATATACACCTTCTCCTTTAGAAAAAACTTTATTAAGATTTAATTGCCTCAACCGTTTACCTAAAAATGGATTAACATACTCTTCATAATAATGCATTGCAACCTCCAATTACATATAAATACCGAATAATTAACAAACTCCAATCTTTACTATATGATAATAAGCAAAAAAAATGCTCTTTAACCAAATAATTATGATCTGCATTATGTTATTATAATCTAAGTTAATTAAAAATAGCTAATAAAACCTATATTATCGTATAATAAGCTCGTCAAAAAAACAAGTATCTCCAATTAATTTAATTAAAAATAAATTAATTCTTTCTTTAAAAAATATAATTAAAAAAAAAGCGGTCAGATTAATTCATCTTCCGCTCCAAATAAAAACTTGTTGATGGCTGCCAAAAATCTTTTTTTGAGGGGTCTTTTTCTATGTTCAAATAGATTAGCACTACAGTAGGGGCAATACTCTTGACTATGCTTTAATTCTTTTTGACAATCGGGACATCTCTTCATCAAGAAAAACTCCTTTAAGAATTACTGGAAGGGTTAAAAAACATTATTTTTTTATCTAATATTTAAGGTGAACAACCCTTTTTACGACATTTTATTATATGTAAAACTATAAAAAGGCGCTAACGTTTATTTGTAAAAAATACCATTAGCACCTTTTTGCTTATTGAAAATCATCATTAGAGTTGGAGCAGAAACCGCGGTTATTGCTCCATTTGTTTGGCTAAAAAGCCAGCGGCGGTTTCAGAAATTTTTATTTCCATATCTCCCATGGTCATTCCCGGTTCTTTGCTGGAAAGGATCACCGCTCCTATCGGATCGCCTTCCGCGATAATGGGAGCGATCACTTGTACCGAAAACTTGCATTCCCCTTCCTCTTCTTTAATAGGACAGGTATCACAATGCTTATGGTCTCCTGGTTTGGAGATTAAAACCGTCTTTCTTTCTAAAATTGTTTGCTCCACAGCCCGGGAAACCGGCTTGTCTAAAAACTCTTTTTTGGCAGCACCAGCTACGGCAATTACCACATCCCGATCAGTAATGCAAGCAATATGACCGGTAGATTCATACAGCGAATCCGCATATTCTTTCGCAAAATCTCCTAATTCCCCAATAGGAGAGTACTTTTTTAAGATAACCTCCCCTTCTCGGTCTACAAATATCTCTAACGGATCCCCCTCCCGAATTCGTAAAGTTCTACGAATTTCTTTGGGGATGACCACTCGGCCCAAATCATCAATCCGTCGTACTATTCCAGTCGCCTTCATCCCCTTTTCCCTCCTTTGTCGTTTAAATTCAAATAGTTAGTACCAATACCAAAAACACCATAATTCCCTTTACTGATTTTCATAATAATCAATTAACTCAACCTACTTTTTTACTTTTTTCGACTTTAATGTTAGTATATAACTAATAACCTTTTTTTATGCACCGGAGATTATTTGTAGGTTTTTTATAATTAACTACTATTAAATATTAATTAACTATAGCTTAACCTTATTTATCTAGCTCTACTCACTAAGTTAAATTTAATAAAAAAATTCAATAATTTAGCGAAAAAACCGCTAAACTTGAACTTTTAGCGCGATTATTTCTGTTTTAGTAATTCCAAGGAATGGAGCACTATTTTTAACAACTCTGCATCTGGCATACTCGTTTTCCAGCGAAATAAAGGAGCTCGCCCTGGTTGATAACGAAAAGAAGTTCGATATTTCTTTAAGATAGTTAGTATTTTTTCATAATCAACCTCTAAGCCTTGATGTACTTTACCAATTAACTCGTTTTTTTCTTTCCCAATGGAGGCAAAGCCCACTTCTCTGGCTAATACTTTGACCTTTGCTAAGCTTAACAGATTTTTGACTTCTACAGGAGGATCTCCAAAACGGTCGCATATCTCGTCAATAATTATTTCAATATCTTCTAAACTGGTAGTAGCGGTGATCTTCTTATAGATTTGAACCTTCTGTTTACTATCGGCAATATAAGAAGAAGGGATATAAGCATCCACCGGGATCTCAATCGTCGGTTCCGGCAGTTCGGCCACTACCTCTCCTTTTTTCTCCTTTACTGCCTCGTCTAATAAGCGGCAATAAAGCTCAAAGCCCACCGAAGCAATTTGGCCATGCTGCTCAGAACCCAGCAAATTACCAGCCCCCCGAATCTCTAAATCCCGCATGGCTATTTTAAAGCCGGAGCCTAATTCGGTAAACTCCCGAATCGCGGCTAAACGTTTCTCCGCATTTATTGATAAAACCTTATCCTTACGATAGCAAAAATAAGCATGGGCAATCCGATTGCTGCGGCCAACTCGCCCTCTTAATTGATAAAGTTGGGAAAGCCCAAACCGATCCGCATCATAAACAATGAGGGTATTGACGTTAGGAATATCTAACCCAGTTTCAATAATCGTGGTACACAAGAGAATATCTGCTTCATTATCGTAAAAATTAAGCATAATTCTTTCTAAATGCTCTTCATCCATTTGGCCGTGAGCAATATCAATCCGAGCTTGTGGTACTAATTTTTGTAAATAATCAGCCATTCTGTCTATGGTCTCCACCCGATTATAGACAACATAAACCTGGCCTTGCCGATCTATTTCTCGGATAATCGCTTCCCGAATTACTTCTTCATTATATTCTAAGACATGGGTTCGGATGGGAAATCTACCGTAAGGGGGAGTCTCAATAATACTAATATCTCTAATCCCTACCAAAGACATATGTAATGTTCTGGGAATTGGTGTTGCGGTAAGGGTTAAGACATCCACATTATGGCGCAGTTCTTTAATTTTTTCTTTATGGCTCACTCCAAAACGCTGTTCCTCATCAACAATTAAAAAGCCTAAGTTTTTAAAATGAACATCCGCGGAGATCAAACGATGAGTCCCAATTACTAAGTCCACCTTACTGGTAAGGAGGTCTCTAATTACCTCTTCCTGTTCTTTAAGAGATTGGAACCGACTTAAGACTTTAATATTTACCGGAAAACCGGCAAAACGCTCCCGAAAGGTCAAAAAGTGTTGTTGTGCTAAAATCGTAGTAGGAACTAAGACTCCTACCTGTTTGCCCTCCATTACTGCTTTAAAAGCCGCGCGCATGGCTACCTCGGTTTTACCATAGCCCACATCACCACATAACAAGCGATCCATAGGCTTCGATTTTTCCATATCACATTTAATTTCGGCAATAGCCTTTAATTGATCAGGAGTCTCTTCATAAAAAAAGGCTTCTTCAAATTCATGTTGCCAGACCGTATCCCGGCCAAAACTAAAGCCGGAGGCCACTTCTCTTTTGGCGTATAATTCCAGCAAACTCTGGGCCATATCTTGGATGGACTCTTTGACCTTGTTTTTGGCTTTTTGCCATTCGGCGCCCCCTAATTTATTCATTTTCGGCGGCGTACCTTCCATGCCAATATACTTTTGTAGCATATTTAACTGATCCGTGGGTACATAGAGTCGGTCACTACCGGAATACTCGATTTGGAGATAATCCCGATGACTACCCGCCATTTCTAAGGTTTCCATTTTAATATACTGCCCGATGCCGTGATTAATATGAACCACATAATCCCCTGGTTTGAGGTCGGTAAAAGAACTAATCTTGGAGCCTTCTTTTTGAAAATGCTTTTGATAGCTTCTTTTTTGTTTGCCATAAATCTCTAATTCGGTAAGTAAGAGCACCTTTTGGTCCCCAAACCATTCAAACCCGGATTCCAGATCCGCGACCATAATTAATAACGAAGCTGGCGCCGTTTCTTGGGATTTTGCGCTCTCTGACAAGATTTGAGCGCTAAGGCCTTCTTCCCGGAGCACTTCTTTTAAGTGGCGGGCTTTATCATTTCTCGATACTACCAAGATGACCAACCAATTTGATTTTATCAAACGACTAATCTCTTGCAGCAGCATTTCAATTTTATTATGAAAAAGAGGGGGACTCTTAAAAGGAAGGGTTAAAATATGATCAATTTGAAAGCCCTTGGGGGTTTTATTAAGTAACGAAAAAAACCAGGGTTTTGTTTTGCTAATCTTTTTTTCCAACTCACCTGGTGGCAGAAAAATTTCATGTTCTTTAGCTAAGATGACTCCCTTTTCTAAAAAATTACTATACGTATCGGCAGTTTCTTCCAAAAATGTGCGGTAAGAATCTTTACCTCTTACCGGTTCGTCTAAAATCACTCTTAATTTAGGCAGATAATCAAATAAAGTTACTAATTTGGGATAAATCCAGGGCAAAAACTGATCGGCACCGGCTAATTGATGCCCTTCATTTAACCTTTCTAAAGCTTCGTTAATGCGGTTTTGTAACTTTTCGGCCGCTTCTAGCCGGCCCAGATCTTCTAATTTGGCGATGGCTTCTGCCAAAGTCTCGCGGATCGAGTCTTGGGCCTTGAGAAACTCTTCCTGGGACCATAAGCCTTCCCGAGCTGGTAAAATTTTAGTTGCAACCAGATTATCAACTGATAATTGGGTTGCAATTTGAAAAGAACGGAGGGAATCAATTTGATCGCCAAAAAACTCAATTCGCACTGGTTCCTTGAGATCTAAAGGAAAAACATCTAAAATATCTCCCCGTAAGCTAAATTGGCCTAATTCTTCCACCAAATCTACCCGTTCGTACCCCATTTTAGTTAATCTAGCTACTAAATCCGTTAATGAATATTCTAAGCCCACCTTCAGAGGGATAATAAACTCCGCAAAGCTTTCTACCGGAATAAGCTTACGATGGAGGGCCGGCCAAGAAGTTACAATTACTAAATTTTGTTCTTCTAAAATTCGGCCAATGGTGGCAATTCGCTCGGCTGTAACTTCGGGTTCATAAGCCTCTTCATGGGGTAAAATTTCATTGGCCGGAAAAAAAGCTACCTTTTCGGGAGGTAGTAACTGCTCCAAATCGGTTGCGATCCGATAGGCTTGACTATTACTATAACTGACAATTAGCAAGCTCTCTTTGAAATCCCTAAAAAATTGGGCAATAATTAAGGATTTTTGGGTGCCATTAACTCCGGTTAATAAATCCCCCGCGCCGCGGTGAAAATGGGCTAATACATTTTTAAAATCGGGGTGCTGGGCCAGATAATTTAGTAGTCTCTCCACTTTGGTACTCCTCCTGATACTACTTAAAGATTATATAAGAAAAAATAAGGTTATTTGTAATTTGTAGCAATACTATATTTTAAAATATGCCTATTCCAGAGCATATGTGTACCGATCGCCAACAAAAGATTTATGAGATCTAGCAAAGGTAACAAATAAAAAACGCTTAACAAGAAATGAAAAATAGCCCCTGCCAAAATTAAGCGTAGATCAAACTTTTTGTTAATAATAACTGATTCAAATAATCCTTCCATTAAACCAAATAAAAAATAAAATAAGGGTAAAAAAAAGTTAAAAAGAAAAGAAATGGAGTATTTCAACACTTCTTCACCCAGGGGAACAAAAAAAATAATCCGATATTTGGCCTTAATTTTTAAATAATACCAGCCACGATCCCAGAGCCAAGCTAAGCTAAAAGCAAGTACTAACCCGAGTAATTTTTCCATTATTAATATAGTGAGCTGGTAGCCAGCTATTTATACATATGATCCGGGGTCGATTTTTTAGCCTTCTTTTTCATTAATATTTCCATTAAAATTATTCATAGAATAATCCAGGCCTTTGGTCACAAAAGCTACTGCTGCCTGAGCGGCATACTGGATGGTTTTGGCAAATTGTACTTCTGCCTCGCCTCTAAAAGGCTCTAGCACGTAATCCGGTATTGCTTGCCCATTGACCGGCCGGTCAATCCCGATCTTTAGTCTAATAACCTGATCCGTCCCCAATAACTGAATGATTGAGCCTAACCCCTTTTGGCCGGCGGCACTACCCTTTTTTCTGAAGCGAATACTTCCTAAGGGTAAATCTAGATCATCATGAATTACTAACAGTTTTTCTAAAGGTACTTTATAATAGTTGACTATTTTTTGGACTGCCTGACCACTTAAATTCATATAGGTTTGGGGCTTTACCAACAAAACTTTTTGGCCCTCTACAATAAGCTGTTCCCCCAGACTATCAAACGCCTTTTTGGTTAGAGTTACACCATGGTCTTCGGCAATCTGGTCAACCGTCAAAAACCCGGCATTATGCCGGGTTTGGAAGTATCTAACCCCTGGATTTCCCAATCCAACAATTACAAACATTTAACTCCTACTCCATTTCTCCCAATCCACCTGGATCTCTCATTTTTCTTTTTTCTGTTTCGGCGAATTCCAATCAGTTTTGATCACCTGCCGATTTCGGGCAATTGCCAAAGAATCTGGGGGGACATCTGCGGTAATGGTCGACCCGGCGGCAATGGTGGCATTCTCGCCTACGGTTACCGGGGCTACTAAGTTAGTATTACTTCCCACAAAGACCCCATCTTCAATCACTGTCTGAGCCTTATTGACTCCATCATAATTACAAGTAATGGTCCCCGCCCCAATATTGACGTTAGCACCAATTTGGGTATCTCCCACATAGGAAAGATGGGGAATTTTACTCCCCTGCCGTATCTGGGTATTCTTTAGCTCCACAAAATCCCCAATTTTAACTTTGGCCTCACTCACCGTATTCGGCCGCAGATAGGCAAAAGGGCCAATGGCATTCTCCGGCCCAAGCTGGGAGCTTTGTACCTGACTAAATTGTATAGTAGTCCCTTGGCCAACAGTAGAATTAATAATCCGGGTATGAGGCCCCAGCACACAATTCTCACCAATGATGGTCTTCTCTAAAAGAAAAGTACCAGGATAGATGATCGTATCTCTGCCGATCTCTACCTCGGAACCAATATAAGTAAACTGCGGATCACAGATAGTGACTCCTGCTTTCATCCATTTTTGATTAATGCGCTGCTTTAAAATATTTTCCGTCTGGGCTAGTTGGACGCGATCATTGGGTCCCATAACTTCCTCCGCATCCTTAGTAGCTAAACCAACCGTTTTTAAGCCCAGCTTATTAAAAATTTGAAAAACATCCGTTAAATAATATTCCCCTTGGGCATTTTTCGGCGAGAGTTGATCGAGTACCGAAAATAACAACTGACAATCAAAACAATAAACTCCCGTATTCACTTCGGTAACTAACTTTTCCTGGGCATTTGCATCTTTATCTTCCACAATAGCCTTGATGTTTTGCTGCTCATCCCGGATAATTCTACCATAGCCAACGGGAGAATTAAGATGAGTGGTCAAAATAGCCGCAGCCGCACTCTCCTGGCGGCGTAATGCAATTAATTTTTGAATGGTTTCCTCCTGTAACAGAGGCGTATCCCCATAAAGTAGTAGTAAATCACCAGCAAAATTCTCTAATTCTTTTTGGGCCATCATTACCGCATGGCCGGTTCCTAATTGTTCTTTTTGCCATACATACTGACACTCCGGGCCTAAAGCCTCAATTACCTGCTCTCCTTGAAAACCGACTACCACCATTATTAATTGGGAACCAATATTACGAGAGGTATCCACTACATATTGGACCATCGGTTTCCCTAATAACCCATGTAAGACCTTGGGGTAATTTGACTTCATCCGGGTCCCCTGACCGGCAGCCAAAATTAAAGCAGCAACTTTCTCCATCAACTATTCCTCCAAATAAAATATAATAATATACTAATATTTACAGATCAAATCTAATTAATATCAAAGATCTTCTTCATTTACTTATTAGCTTAACATTATACTTTTTATTCTTTCTGAAAAAATTTTATCCTTCTTTAGGGAGATCAAAAAATAAAAAAGTTCCAGTTTAGTTTTGAAGATTACAACGGGTCTTCTTTAAATATGTTAGTTTAGGGAGGGATTTTAGGGCAAAAATAAAAAACCACTTTTTAAGGTGGTTTGAGGTGTTAATTTTTACTTACAGTTTACAGGTAAAGTATTAAGTAAAATAAATTGCTATTCTATAGTTGTTTTTTTAGAGTTTCTGATGTCAATCTTTTTTATTCTTTATATGTTCAGGAAGAAGTGAATTAATTTCATTAATTAACTTCTGCGCTTCCGCTTTAATTTGCTGTTCACTTTTTTCTTCTTCAATTTTACCCATACTAGTATTTGCTTTATTTTCTCTATTTAAATTATTTCCTCCAGCACCAATAACCATTCCAATCATCTCCACTAATATTATTTTACCCCTAAATTTACAATGTATTATATTTCCATTATACAATCATTACTTAATAAATACAAGCCATAATACATTACCGTTCTATGAACTTTATAAATTTACTTACTTACCCCTAAACCCTGACCATATAAATCTCTTTTCCAGCCACCACTTGCTTATCTTCCTGCCAGGGGGCTTTTTCTTTCTGCATATTAAAATCAAAGACTACCAGATAGCCCCGGTCTAAACCCTGCCTTTCCAGGTAATCGGCTAATTGTTTCAAGCCTTTCTGGTG
>JANQHU010000357.1 GCA_028282485.1 Bacillota bacterium | reverse complement strand
GATTACTGGCAAGGCCAATTAAAACAGCTGGAAACTGCCCGGATTAATACTTTTCATAGTTTTTGTTTGAGCCTGATTCGACAGTATCCCCTCCAGGCCGGAATTCCCCCGGTATCCCGCATTCTGGAGGAAGGGGAGATTGCCATTTATTTAAAACAAGTGGTGGAAAATGCCTTACTCCACTGTTTTCAAAATTACCCGGAGGGAGTCGAAGGCTTAACTAAAATTTTATTGGAATTTGGTTGGGAAGAATTAGTTACGGATTTAGGGTTAGTTTATCAAAATATTCGGGAAAGTGGTCTGGCCTTTGGGGAAGCAGTAGCCCGGGGGACGGCTACTCTAGAGCAAGCCCTCCGGCTAAATCCGGAACAGCTCCCCGATTTGTTGGAAAAGATCCGGCTGCTGATGGCAGAAGCTGCCGGGGGTAGGCTAACGGAGCGGGCCCAAGAGATCATGGGGGCCTTTACTGATAATTGGCCTCGCTGGCAAAATGCTTTGTATTCCCCGGACCTTTTGGGGGAAGTGGTGCCGGTGCTTCAGGAAATTAAAAAAGCCCTGCCCAAAACCTTACCGACCCTCCTCAAAAAAATAGTAGTCGAGATTCATGAAATAGTAACCGGGCTCATGGCCCGAATTTTGGATGAGGAAGCCTTGCAGCGACTACCAATTATTTTACAACTACTGGTGGAGATCGAAGCCCAGTTTACCCGCTTCAAGCGGGAAAGAGGAGTCTTAGATTATACGGATCAATTGGTGTTAGCCCGTAATCTTTTGCGGGACAACCCCCGGCTTAGGTCGCAGGTCCAGCAAGAGATCCAGTACCTTTTAGTGGATGAGTTTCAGGATACTAATGAGCTGCAAATGGAGCTGGTGGACCTCTTGCGGGGGGAAGATCAAGGGACAGGTCGCTTGATGGCTGTAGGAGATATTAAACAATCCATTTACCGTTTTCGGGGGGCGGAAGCCGGCTTGATTTTGGAATTAGGCCAGAAAATGACGGAACAAGGAGGCCGGACCATTTCCCTGACCCAGAATTACCGTTCCCAACAGCAAGTGATTAGCTTTGTTAATCAACTATCGCAAAAAATATTTGCGGAGGAGAGTTTTGTTTATGAAGCTTTAGAACCAGTTCTCCCGGATTCTGAGTCCCGGGTGGAATTCATCTGCACCGGGACTGCCAACCGGGAGCTGGAAGCCCGAGTGATTGCCCACCGTATCAAAGCCTTAACTGCAGCCAGCCAAAATGAGGACAAACCCGTTGATTACGGGGATATTGTCTTATTATTTCGGGCCAATACCTCCATCCTGATTTATCAAAGAGCCCTAGAACAGGCAGGAATCCCTTATTATACGGCCAGTGGTGGTAATTTTTACCGCTGTCAAGAAGTAGCTGATCAATTAAATTTACTGCAACTAGTAGCTAATCGTTTTGACGAAGTGGCCTTACTGGCATTGTTGGGTTCCCCTTATGTGGGGCTCACTAATGAGAGTCTTTTGCTCCTAGGGGGAGGGCAGTCTTTAGGAGCCCGTTTCTATGAGATGAAGGAGTTTCCAGAGGAGCTGGAGGCTGGAGAAGTAGCTCGGCTCCACAAATTTCGGGACCTGCTCTTTTATTTGCAAACGCATCGCAGCTACCTACCCATTGCCGATATGCTACGTATTGCCCTGGAGCGCTCGGCTTACCGGGAGATTCTCTGGACTTTACCCAATGCCGGACAGCGCATTGCTAATTTAGAAAAATTAATTAGTAAAGCCCAAAACTACATGGAACAAGGCTTTCATGATGTGCATTTGTTTTTAGACTATATTAAAAAGTTAGAAACAGTAGCTGTTTTGGAAGGGGAAGCAGCCACCCAAAAGGAAGCGGGGAATGCGGTTCGCTTAATGTCCATCCACCGTTCCAAAGGCTTAGAGTTTGAGATCGTCTTTTTACCCGATCTGGACCGGCAGTTTTTAAAGAGTATTCGTGGCAAAATGGTTTTTCATAAAAAAAAGGGGTTGGCTTTTACCATCAGCTATGGGGAAGGGGAGCAGGGGGTTCCCTCCCACTTGGCGGAAATTAAAGAGTTAGAGCAACAGGAAGGAGTGGCCGAGCTCAAAAGATTACTTTACGTAGCTTTGACCCGGGCGAAACGGCAGTTGTTTTTAGTGGGTTCCGGAGCCAGCCGCTCCCGGGGCAAAACTTTGGCCACCGCCGGAAACTGGATGAAGTGGTTTGAATTATTACTGCCCCTAGATACTCCGGATCCGGTCATTGATTATCAGGGCATTTTGGTTTACCTCAGCCGTGCCGTTGAGTTTCCGGAACTGCCGGAAACTGCCGCCAACTTAGAGCGGTTATGGGAAGAAGTAGAGCAAGCCGAGGGTCAAGAGACGAAGCAAGGGGCAATTGAGGTGGCTCCTACTAAAATGGAGCGTTTCCTCCCCGTCAGGAAAACCATTAAGGTAACGGAATTGGTGAGCTATGCCCACTGTCCCCAGCGCTATCAATGGGAGTATCTGTGGAAACTAAAACCTGCCGAAATCAGATCAGGAGTTGCTAATGCAAAGGCGGCGGATCCCGATTTGGGAGCCCGACTGGGGCGGTTTGTCCATCAATTGTTTCGTTTGACAACCAGGCAGTGGCCCCAGAGCCTTTGGGAAGAAACCTTTGGGGATCTAGACCCCCAAACCACTGCTGTGACGCTGCAAGATGTGAAGCAGATGTGGGCTAATTTTCAGCAAAGCCCTTTTGGCCATCCTCAGTTGAAGGTTTGGAACGAAGTACCCTTTATCTTCAAAATGGAACCAGGGCTCAAAATAGAAGGGCGTCTGGACCGATTACAAGAGGAAGCTGACGGGAGTTTAAGCTTAGTAGATTATAAAACAAACCGGGTCACCCCCGCGGTAGCCCATCAGTTGGCTAAAGAATATTTTTGGCAGGCCCGACTCTATGCCTTGGCAGTCCAAGAAATCTGGGGCCGCCTGCCCCAAAGGGCGGTTTTGTACTTCCCTTACCCTGATGAAAGCGTGACCGTTCCTTTAGGAGCGGCTGATTTGGCCCAGGTATTGCAAAAAATAACAGTTTACGGCCAGGAACTTGCCACATGCCAGGCTTCGGCCCCGCGGCTTTGGGAGCCTGAAGCTAAATGTCAGAAATGTGGTTATGCCGCTTTTTGTCAGAAGGTGAAGTAGCCCGTTGCAGATAATTTTGCAACAGTTAAGAATCTTTTTTTTTAAATAATTTTATTTTTAGGTGTGTACTTTTTTGAGTTAACATAGTAAAATGGATATGGATTAAAATTATTTAAAAAGTAGTTTTAAGGATTCATAGATTGAGAAAGGATGATAAAAATGACAGGAATTACATCAGGATTACGCAATAATAGCAATAATAGAGTGAAAAATAATCAACAAGTAAATTTTGGAGGGCAAAAAGAATCAAAACAAAAAAAAGCTTCTGAAGTAAGCAACCAGCAAAAACAGATAGGCGGGTCAGGAAATGGGCAAAAACTAGATTGTTGTTTACCTTTAGGGCAAATTGCCGGAGCTGCAAAAAAATTTTTTAATCCTGCTCAGGAAAAGGTAGCCAAATCAGCTGGTTTATCAACATCTAATCTACAAAAAACCAAGGTAGCTAATTTGCCGGCCCCCAATATTCCTAATATTATTCAAGAAATTTGTGCACAGGGTAAAACTCCCTTAATAATTTCAGATTTTGACGGAACTCTGGTAGGCTTTCAAGAGGATCCTAACAAAGTAGTCCCTCCCGAGGGGCAACCGGGGAGTAAGTCGAAAATTTTAGCTACTTTAGATAACCTTAAAAAAAGTGAGATTCCCTTCATTATTTTAACAGCTTGTAATCTAGACCGCTTTTCTTTAGACACCATGTTTGGCCAAGAAGGTAAAGAGCTGAATGCCATGGGATTAAAAGGTAATGAGATGCGGTTGGTTCTACCTAACGAAAAGATAGCTGCTTTTCAAAAAAAATGGCAAAATAAAAAGCAAGGCTATGATATTCAGGTTCAAGATTTAGGAAACGAGCAAAGTCGGCTTGAGGTTAGGCCAAAAGATCTATTGCAGATTGCCACACCAGAGCAGGGTTTAGACGGGGAATTAAGAAATACCTTAGAACCCTTAGGTTTTCGGATTGAAAATGTGGGTTTAGGGATTAATTTACACTGGCGGGGCCTTGATGATCAATATAAAGAAAGTGAAGCCCAGGGAAAATTTCTGAAAATAGATTTAAAGAACAAATCTGAACTTTTCCAAGATATTAAAGAGCAAGTCT
>JANQHU010000091.1 GCA_028282485.1 Bacillota bacterium | reverse complement strand
GCAAAACACTGGAATGGTACCATTGCAGACGCAAACCGGGATTGATAAATTTTATCAAGGGTTAAACTGTAGTAAGAGCCAGGTGATGGTAATGGAAGGCCAGGTTTCGCGGATGAAAGAAAAATTGCTGCTACATCAAGCTAAACCTGTACTTACACCTGTAATTGCTTCTGAGGTTAATCATAAAAAGGATAATAATGATCAATTAAAAGAAAAAATAGAGGTATTATTAAAGAATAATGTTTCTGAATTGTTGAAAGTAAAAATAGAAGAAATAGATGAGGAAGCCGAATTAAGCGAATATGGTTTTGATTCAATTAGTTTTACTCAATTTACTAATCTGCTTAACCAAGAATATGGACTAGAGTTAACTCCGACAATATTTTTTGAATATGGAACCATTAGTCTTCTGATAGGCTACTTGCTAAATGAGCATCAAGACCTTTTTGTCAGTAAATATACTGACTCAAAACCTCAAGAGGAGGTTATCACCCCAGTGTTAGAGTCTCAAAAAGAGGTTAATATCTTTAAGAACTCTGTTCAACCGAAACAGCGGTCTCGTTTCATTAATAACCTTCTTTTAGCTGAAACCAAACTAGTGCCTAAAATATCAGAAGAGGTAGCAATTGTCGGAATGAGCGGCCTCTTTCCCAATGCTCATGATTTAGATGAATTTTGGCAAAATTTAATGGAAGGTAAAGACTGTATTACTGAAATTCCCGAAGAACGCTGGGATTGGCGGGAGTATTATGGTGATCCCCAAACGGAAGCCAATAAGACTAATGTTAAATGGGGCGGTTTTGTTGATGGAGTAGCTGAGTTTGACCCGTTGTTTTTTGGCATCTCTCCTCGGGAAGCGGAATTAATGGATCCTCAACAAAGATTGTTAATGTTGTATGTTTGGAAGGCTATAGAAGATGCTGGGCATTCCCCACAGAGTTTGTCAGGGAGTAAAACGGGAATTTTTATAGGTACTGCTGCTAGTGGTTATAGTAATTTGGTTACTCAGGCCAATCTCCCCATTGAAGGCTATTCATCAACGGGAATGGTACCCTCGGTAGGACCAAACCGTATGAGCTATTGTTTGAATTTACACGGCCCGAGTGAACCCATTGAAACAGCCTGCTCCAGTTCTTTAGTAGCCATACACCGGGCAGTGGCGGCTATTAAAGAAGGTAGTTGTGAGATGGCCATTGCCGGAGGGGTTAATACTATAGTTACTCCAGATTATCATATCAGCTTTAATAAAGCGGGAATGCTCTGCGAAGATGGTCGCTGTAAGACTTTCTCCGACAAGGCTAATGGTTATGTTCGAGGAGAAGGAGCCGGGATGCTCTTTCTGAAAAAGTTAAGTGCAGCTGAGCGCGATGGTAGCCATATTTACGCGGTGATTCGTGGTACTGCTGAAAATCACGGTGGGCGAGCCACTTCCTTAACAGCTCCAAATCCGAAAGCCCAAGCAGAATTACTACAAACAGCTTATACTAATGCTGGGATCGATCCCCGGACAGTTACTTATATTGAAGCTCATGGAACTGGCACCGAGCTTGGAGATCCCATTGAGATTAATGGTTTGAAAATAGCTTTTCAAGAACTATATAGGGCTACCGGGGAGCCGGAGGTGAAAGATAGCCATTGCGGTTTGGGATCGGTGAAAACTAATATTGGGCATTTGGAGTTAGCCGCTGGGGTAGCTGGGGTGATTAAAGTGTTATTGCAACTGAAACATCAAAAATTGGTCAAAAGTTTACATTCTGATACTATCAACCCCTATATTAAACTAAAAGATTCGCCTTTTTACGTAGTGCAAGAACCAAGTGAGTGGTTAGCTTTAGAAAATGACGCGGGTAAAGTGATCCCGCGACGAGCGGGAGTAAGTTCCTTTGGTTTTGGGGGAGTTAATGCTCATGTAGTATTAGAAGAATATATTCCAGAAAAAGAAGTATCAAATTCTATTACAATAAATCAGCAAAACCCGGCCGTAATAATCTTGTCTGCCAAAAATAAAGAACGGTTGCAAGTGATGGTGGAAAATTTATTAGCTGCAATTACAAAAGAGCAGCTTACAGACAATGATTTAGCAAATATCGCCTACACACTCCAAGTTGGCCGTGAAGCCATGGAAGAGCGGGTGGCGGTGATGGTAACTTCTATTCAAGAGCTTCAAGATAAGTTAAGAAGTTTTCTAGCTGGGCAGTATGCGATAAATGGATTGTATTATGGCCAAGTGAAACGTAATAAAGAGGCTATAGCTGCTTTTAATGCTGATGAGGACTTGCAAATGGTAGTTGAAAATTGGATTAATAAAAGAAAATATACTAAGTTAGCTGAATTTTGGTCAAAGGGATTGAATTTTGATTGGGATAAATTATATAAAAATAATTTAAAACCAAGCCGAATTAGCTTACCTACTTATCCTTTTGAACGTAAAAGATATTGGGTACAGCAGAAGCCTACAATACTAATATCTGCTCAAAAAGAAGAAGCCATGCTGGCAGAAGATTTTAGTGAGAAAAATGATTTATCAGGTAAATACTTACGAGAAGAAATTGGGATGTATCAAGAACTAACTTTGAAAAAAATAAAACATATTTTAGCTGATTTATTAGGTCTAAAAGCTGAAGAATTAGATTTATCGGAATCATTAAAGCGGTATGGGCTGGATTCAATTTTATTAATGCAATTAATTTATAAACTACAAATTGAAATTGATTCTTCAATTGACTTAGTGAAATTAGAGCAATGTCAAACAATCAAAGATATTATTGGTATCTTACCTCAGAAAAATTTGATTCAGTTAAATGAAGTAAATAATCTACCTAAAAAATTAGTTTATCCTGAGCTTATCCATCTCAATCAAAAGTTTCAAGGACAACCTATTTTTTGGTTCCATGGTGGTTTGGGAGGAGTTGAGGAGTATTTCAAAATAGCTCAAAAATGTGAGCGCCCTTTTTATGCTATTCAAGCTTCGGGCTTAAAGGAGACCCCTGTTCCTATAGCAGGAATCCAAGCCTTGGCTACTTATTATATACAAATAATAAAATCAGTACAACCAAAAGGGCCCTATGATCTGGGGGGCTTTTCCTTGGGCGGGGTTTTGTCTTATGAAATTACGCGTCAATTACAAGAGGTTGGTCAAAAAGTAAATACAATAGTAATGGTGGACACAATTTATGGCTTCTACGATTATTTTGAGCTCTCAACAAAGGAAAACTTTCTTTCTTCTAAATCAATAATTTTACAGACTGTTAATATGGCATTGTTAGCATCTTTTATGGAAGAAAATGAAGAAATCGACACTGAAAAACTAATTCATAGAGAGGAGGTTGATTCGAAAACTGATGACAAAACTTTTTTGAAAGAATTACTTAATCTAGCAGCCAAAAGAGGTTTAACCAAATCGGAAATTCAATTGGAAAATCAAATTCAAAAAATTTTACAAAATATTGAGAAATATGAATTAGAGAATTATGCAGCTTTTCCTTTGTCTAAACCACAAGAAGTGACTTGCTATTATTTTTGCAATAATAGTAAATTGTATTATGGTTTTTTAGAACCTTACTTTGTAATAGGCGTGAAACGAATACCTATTGATGGCACTAATTATTGGCAAGGATGGCAAAATCTTTTTCCAAATTTTTATAAGTTGAATTTAGATTCGTCAAATCATATGATGGTGCTATCTGAAACTAAATCGCGAGAAAAATTAATTGCATTTTGCGAAAAGTTATATTCGGCTAAAGGGCTTAATTCGACTGATTTTATTAGACAGTATCATCCTGAAGATTTAAAATTGACTCAAACTGAAATGGATGATAGTGAACAAGAAGTATCTATGAGTATTGAATAATGTGTTGAAAAATAAATATTTTACAATAATTTTAAAACTGGAGGAAGAGAAAATGGACGGGAAATTATTTGTTGGAACCTGGAGATTATTGTCATTTGAATTTAGAAAAGAAAATGGAGATGTTTTTTATCCATACGGACAAGATGTTAATGGTTATCTTATCTATACTCAAGAAGGATATATGTCTGTCTCGCTTTCAAAGAAAGAACGTTCTAAATTTACTACAGAGGATTTGGTTCGCATTAATGTTGTTGAAAAAGCAGCAGCACTAGATACATATTCTTCATATGGTGGAAAATATAAAGTTTGTAGAGATGAAAAAAAAGTAATCCATTATATTGACGTTAGCCTTATTCCAAACTTAATAGGAACGGCTCAAGAAAGATACTATCAATTTAAAGGTAATAAGTTAATATTAACTACACCACCATTACTGGTAGAAGGGATAAAACAGACAGGTGTTTTGGTTTGGCAACAAGTTTGTAATGAGTCATAATAAACCCATCATCTTCCTCTTCTCCGGCCAGGGTTCCCATTACCCGCGGATGGGGCAGGAGTTGTTTGAAAGTCAGACTATTTTTCACAAATGGATCTGTCAGCTGGATGAGGTTGTCCGGCAAATTAGAGGGCGCTCGGTACTAGAAGTTCTCTTTGGCCAAAAAGAAGACTCCCAGGGGGCCTGGGACCGAACCATTGATACCCACCCGGCTATTTTTATGGTGGAGTATGCTTTGGTGCAATTTTTACGAGAATGCGGAATCCAACCTGATTATGTATTTGGGGCTAGTTTGGGGGAGTTTGTTGCAGCAACGGTGGCGGGAGTGGTATCCGTTGAAGAGGCTTTGCGAGCGGTGCTGAAGCAGGCGGAACTGCTGGAGAAAACCTGTTCCCCGGGGGGGATGTTGGCCATCCTCCATAACTCCGGATTATATCATAAGGAGCTGCTGCTGGCCCAAAATAGTGAATTAGTAGGCGTAAATTATCCAGGCCATTTTGTCGTGGCTGGCCGAGGGCCTAATTTAACTAACATTGCTACTTTTTTGAGGGAAAAAGAGATTGTCTGTCAGTTGTTGCCGGTCTCCCACGGGTTTCATTCCTCTTTAATTGATCCGGCGGCTGAAGCATACCGGGAATTTTTAAAAAATCAATCCCGGCAGGTCCCACAGCTACCCTTGCTCTCCTCATGGACCGGGGCCAGGTTAACTCAGCTTCCGGAAGACTTTTTTTGGGAAGTGGTTCGTCAACCAATTCGTTTTCAAACAGGAATTCAAGCTTTGGAAGCAGAGCACCCGGCAATTTATTTGGATTTAGGGCCTGCTGGAACTATGACGAACTTTACTAAAAAAATTTTGGCACCAGACTCTACCTCTCAGGCTTATGCAGTGCTTACTCCTTTTAACCGGAATTTAAATAATTTAGAAGATATCAGAACAGAGATTAGAAAAGAAAAAAGATTTATGCACCAATTAAATATGGTTAATTCAGAAAGGAAGGTTGCCAAGATGATTACCTATGTGTTTCCGGGGCAAGGCTCCCAAACTAAAGGAATGGGGGGGGAATTATTTGATCAATTTCCCGAAATAACTAAAACAGCCGATGGGATTTTAGGATATTCCATTAAAGAGCTTTGTTTGGAAGATCCTAATTTGCTGCTTAGTTTGACTCAGTATACCCAACCAGCCTTATTTACTGTTAATGTATTAACTTATCTCCAAAAAATTAAGGAACTGGGCCAGAAACCCGATTGTGTTGCCGGTCATAGTTTGGGAGAATACAGTGCTTTATTTGCAGCAGAGGTTTTTGATTTTGCCACGGGATTACAGATAGTCAAAAAACGGGGCGAATTAATGGGACAAGCCAGCGGAGGAGGGATGGCTGCAGTAATCGGTCTCTCTGAGGAAAAAATGGTTGAAGTTTTACAAAAACATCGGTTGGATGATATTGATATTGCTAACTTAAACTCAGCGGAACAGATAGTAATCTCCGGACCGAAAACTGCCATCGAAGAAGCGAAAAGAATTTTTCAAGAAATCAAAGCGGTAAAAATGTTTGTGGTTTTAAAAACTAGTGGTGCTTTTCATTCACGGTATATGCTTGATTCCCAAAAGCAATTTGCAAGCTTTTTAGAGGGCTTTGCTTTGAAAGCGCCAAGTATCCCGGTGATTTCAAATGTCTTAGCGAGACCCTATGGTGTCGATAATATTAAAGAAAATTTAGTAAAGCAGATTAGTAGTCCAGTCAAATGGACGGAAAGTATTCGGTATTTAATGGGATTAGGAGAAATGGAGTTTGCGGAAATTGGACCGGGAAAGGTTCTAACGGGATTAATTCAGCGGATTAAAAAAGATACAAAACCTTTAGTTATTGCCGAAGCTGAAATTAAACAAGTTTTTAGGAAGCCTGCGGCAAATGTTTTACCCAAGGAGTCGCAGAGCTTGGTAAATAATGAAGTAACTGTTACCACAGAAGCGGCAGCCAAGGAGGAATATTTGGCCATTTCGCCAACCGCTTTAGGAAGTGCTGCTTTTAAAAAGGATTATAATTTAAAGTATGCTTATCTCACTGGGGGAATGTATCGGGGGGTTGCATCAAAAGAATTGGTTGTTAAAGTAGGAAAAAAAGGGATGATGGGCTTTTTGGGCAGTGGCGGTTTGCAATTAGATGAGATTGAAAAAGCTATTTTATATATTAAGCAAGAGCTTAATAATAATGAAGCTTATGGTCTAAATTTAATACATAATTTGCATAATCCTGATTTTGAAGAGAAGACAGTAGATCTTTATTTGAAACATCAAGTGAAAGTAATAGAAGCGGCCGCTTTTTTAAGTATCTCCCCAGCTTTAGTTAAATACCGGGCCAAGGGATTAGTACGAGATGAGAGTGGAAGAGTTAGCACAGGTAACAAAATTATTGCGAAAATATCAAGGCCAGAGGTAGCCAAGGTATTTTTAAATCCAGCACCGGAAGCAATCTTAGCCAAATTGGTCGCCGCCAATAAGATTACCCCTGCAGAAGCCCAGCTAGCCAAAGAGGTGCCTATGGCCGACGATATTTGTACTGAATCCGACTCGGGCGGCCATACGGATGGCGGAGTAGCTTATGCTTTATTACCGGCCATCATGAAATTACGGGATGAGATGATGGCGCAATATAATT
>JANQHU010000083.1 GCA_028282485.1 Bacillota bacterium | reverse complement strand
CCATCAGCTTGTAAGGCTGGTTTAACCCGTTCTAATGCTTCAATTACTTTTTCTTTCATCGCTTCAAAAATCCTTTCTTCATCTTCATAATTTTATTTTAAGATTATTTGTCACTAAAAACCAACCATGACGCCTACCGAATAACCGGAATTTTTAATATTCAAACTCTCATAAGCAGCCCCGGAAAAGCGGTAGTTAACAAAAACATCTACTAAGGGCAAAGGGCTGACAGCAACGCCTACCTTATAATACTCCATAGTAATATTATTCTTACTAATATTTTCTTTATTCAAGTAATGCATGGTAATTAGCGGCAGGCTAGCACTTCCGTAAATTTTAATCTTCTTGAGAAGCTCCACTTTGACATCCGCCCCAATTACGGCTCCATGAAAGGAACGAACTTCTACTCGGTTACGATCTCCAAAGAAGACGCCCTGGTATCCTAAAAAAGCCTCGGCACTGATTCCGGCAATGCCTAAACCAAAACCTGATTTTACCAAAGCATTGGTATAATAGTAAGGATCCAGATCCACATAACCGATTTCCGCGCCTAGTTTAATCAATAAGAGATTAACATCGCCCTCCAAATAGATCATCGTATTGGGTTGACTCAAATCATAACCCGGGGTCCCACCTTCAACTTTTAAGTCGCCAAATAAGACTTCCCCGCCTACTTTCACAAAATCAGCTCCGGCCAGCGTGCTCAGCCCCAGCAGCAATCCCAAGGTTAAAATAAATACTAATCCTGATTTCATTGTACTCCTCCTTGTATTTTAATTAAGCTTGTCTAAATCATGATTATTTCCTAAATTAACTTCGCGAAGTCTGGGCTAATTCCTGCTATTTTAAAAGTTTTCAGTGGATTTTTCTCTTTGATAGTTTCTCCCAAAAAAGCAGCTTATTTCCTTGGCTGCCGCTTTAGTTCCCGGTGACCGATATCCCCCCGGTAATAAATCCCTTCAAAATTAATTTGCCGCAGATCAGCATAGGCTCCATCAATCGCTTCCGCAATACTCTTGCCTAACCGCACCACATTCAGAACGCGGCCCCCGCTGGTAACCAGCTTTCCCTCGGCTAACTGCTTCGTTCCGGCTTGAAAAATTAAGGAGTCCTCAACTTCCTCGAGCCCCGTAATCGGAATCCCGGTCGTAAATTTACCCGGATACCCGGCCGAGGCAGCTACCACACAGACCGCCGTGGTTTCCCGGCGCCACTTAATCTCCACCTCAGCTAGCCTCCCGTCACAAGCAGCCAGCATAATTGGGGCTAAGTCGGATTCCAAAAGGGGGAGAACCACCTGGGTCTCGGGATCGCCAAACCGCACATTATACTCAATTACTTTGGGCCCGTCTTTAGTAATCATTAAACCGAGAAACATGGTCCCTACAAAAGGAGTGCCTTCCGCCGCCATCCCGGCCATAGTTGGGGTGACGATCTCCGCCATTACTTGTTCCAGCAGCTCCGGGGTAAAGGCCGTGGTCGGGGCATAAGTCCCCATGCCCCCGGTATTCGGCCCGGTATCCCCCTCGCCAATGGGCTTATGATCCTGGGCGGGCAACATGGGCACGGCTATCTTGCCGTCGCAAAAGGCTAATAAGGAGGCCTCTTCCCCGGCTAAATATTCTTCCACTACCAGACTGGCTCCCGCTGCCCCAAAAGCCTTGTCCACCATAATCCGGTCAATAGCCGCCCCAGCAGTCTCTAAGTCAAAAGCCACGGTCACCCCTTTACCAGCAGCCAATCCATCAGCTTTAATAACAATAGGCACCCCAGTTTCCCGAACATAGGCTTTGGCAGCTTCCGGGGTGGTAAAAGTGGCAAACTTCCCGGTGGGGATCCGGTACCGCCCCATAAATTCTTTGGCATAAGACTTACTCCACTCCAGGCGGGCCGCCGCTTGGGTAGGGCCGTAAACCCGGAGGCCTTGGGCTTGAAAGAGATCCACGGTCCCTTCCGCTAGATAAGCATCCGGCCCCACCACCGTCAGTTCAATTTCATTTTCTACTGCAAACTTGGCCATCTGCTCCAGATCATCGGAGGGGATGTTTAGATTAGTGGCTATTTGGGCTGTACCACCATTCCCGGGAACTACATATATTTGGGTTACCAAAGGGCTCTGGGCTAGCTTCCAGACGATGGCGTGCTCCCGCCCTCCGTTACCAATCACTAAAACTTTCATGACAATCCGTTCCTCCTAATTAATAATTATTCAAGAAAAAATTATATCTAAATTGGGCTAAAAAAGCAAGAAAATAGCCCGCTTCTCTTGCAAAATAATCCTAGTTCAACTGATTCTTAGCTTGATCTCACCCACCAAACCTTCTAAAGCCGCGCTATATGGGCCTTGAATCTTTTGGCAAATCTCCACGGCCAAGCTTTCGTCATAAATATAAGCAGTAGTGTTGCGATCTTTTAACATTTCCAGCCATAAGGTTTCATCTTTAATAATCTGGGCCGCAAAGGCCTCTTTGAGAATCATTTTGGGGGAATTTAAAGCGATTAAGCCTTCGGCGGCAAAAACAGCTTGCAGGGTTTTCCAAGCTAGCTCAAAGGTAAATTCAAACCGCTGAATCAATCCGTCTCGGGCA
>JANQHU010000064.1 GCA_028282485.1 Bacillota bacterium | reverse complement strand
ACCCCTTTTTATATGAATTTATCACTTTTTTTAGCTTTTGTAACCCTTTTTCCGGATTATAAGATTTTACTTTTCTTTGTTTTACCCCTGAAAGTAAAGTACTTGGCTTGGGTAAATGTGGGTTTCTTAGTTTTTAGTATGATTGTGAACCCTGATTTAACCCAAAAACTAATTGTTTTTGTTTCGTTGTTAAATTATCTCTTATTTTTTGGCCCGCAGTTTTTGAAAAAAACCAATTCAAAGTGGCAAAACAAGGACCGTCGGAAACGTTTTTTTGATGAAATAAATAATTCTCCGCCAATACATCGGTGTGCGGTTTGTGGCAAGACTGAGAAGTCTCATCCGCAAATGAAGTTTAGTTATTGTCGCATTTGCGGGGATATGAATGAGTATTGTGAGGAGCATATTGAAAATCATCCTCATATCACCTGAGATTATTCTAAAAGATGGCTGGTCAAAAAAAATCGCCTGAAATTTTTTTCAGGCGATTTTTGGCGGAAAGGGTTTAGACTATTTTACCACAAAGGCCCTAATCGCCAAACCCAACCCCAATATTTTTAGCAAAGCGAATCAATTCTCCTTGAGGGTTTACTGTCTTTAATTTACCGACGGCTTCTTCTAAGGAGACAGCGGTTATTTCGTTGCCTTTAAGGCTAACCATTTTGCCAAAATCACCAGATTGAGCGAGTTCCACAGCCGCCGCTCCAAAACGGGTCGAGAGAATGCGGTCAAAAGCACTGGGACTGCCACCTCGCTGTAGATGGCCTAAAACAGTAACCCGGGAATCAAATCCGGCGATCGTGGTTAGATTGTTAGCTACTTTTTGACCGATTCCGCCCAAGCGAATGGGATCAGGACTATCCTTAACAATATGGCTGACAACAACTTCTCCGTCAATGGATTTGGCTCCTTCGGCAGCTACAACAATACTAAAGGTTTTGCCGGCTGCTTTCCGCCCGAGTACTTTGGCCGCTACTTTCTGAATATCAAAGGGAATTTCCGGGATGAGAATAATATCGGCACCGCCGGCAATTCCGGATTCGAGGGCGATCCAACCCGCATAGCGGCCCATAACTTCTAAAACCATTACCCGATGGTGGGATTCGGCCGTGCTATGGAGTTTATCAATGGCTTCCGTAGCCGTCTCCACAGCAGTCATAAACCCGAAAGTCAGATCCGTAGCTGAGAGGTCATTATCGATTGTTTTGGGAACCCCGATTACCTTGAGGCCTTTGCGGGCAAAATCTCTGCCGCTGGTGAGAGTGCCATCCCCGCCAATCAGAATCATCGCCTCGATTCCCATGTCTTTAAGATTGGAAATAACTTGATCAGATTTATCTACGAATTTAGTTGCGTCTTTTTCAACTACCTTATAGTTAAAGGGATTATCACGGTTGGAAGAACCTAAGATCGTACCCCCGCGGTCGAGAATGCCGGAAACATTCCCGGGATTTAGTTTTATGAAATCGTTTTCAACTAGGCCGTGATAACCATCTTTAAAGCCGATAATCTCCCAACCATACTTATTAATCCCGGATTTGACAATCGCTCTTAAGACCGGATTAAGTCCGGGGCAGTCACCCCCACCAGTTAAGACCCCCACTTTTTTAATCATTGCAAAAAAACCCTCCCTTTTTTTGGTTTGAAATTGATTTTGTAAGCATTGATTGTATTATAACACTTTCGATTGCTAAAAAAAATAAAATATTTTTTTAAAGGAGCTTGGCTCTAAGGGGGGAATATCTTTATTAGTTTTTAAAATCAAACTATTTACAAATAATGTTTTGCACAAGGGATATATTGTGGGTTATAATAAATCCAGGTACAACATCTTGCACGAAAGGAGGATCTTTCTTGCATTGCCCTTTTTGTAATTTTTTTGATAGCAAAGTAGTTAATTCGCGTTCGTCCGAAGAAGGTAATGCCATTCGGAGGCGGCGGGAATGCCTGGGGTGTCAAAAAAGATTTACTACTTTTGAACGAATTGAGGAAATTCCTTTAGTAATCAAAAAACGGGATGGTCATAAAGAAAATTTCGATCGGCAAAAGCTTTTAAATAGTGTTTTGAAAGCCTGTGAAAAAAGAAGTATTACTGGCGAAAAGATTGAGGCTTTAGCTTTACAAATAGAGCGAGAGTTGTATAATTGTTTGGAACAAGAGATTCCGTCGCAAATTCTTGGCGAAAAAATCTTGGCAGGTTTAAGGGAGCTGGACGAGCTAGCTTATTTGCGCTTTGCTTCCGTATACCGGCATTATAAGGATGCCACCAGCCTAGTGAAAGAAGCGGAGAGTTTGTTAATCAAGTAATTTCAATATTTAATTAATGGAGGGAACATTTTTAATGGCCAAAAATGCACTGGAGTTAGAGGAAATGAAAAGTGAGAATAGTCGCCTAAAAATGACGGCCGTCTCCTCGCAACAGCGGTTGTTTCGTTCGATTCGGAAACGGGACGGCCGAATTGTAGAATTTGTCCCGGAAAAGATTATTGCAGCTATATTAAAGGCAGCGCGGGCCGTAGGAGGAGAAGATCGGCAGTTAGCAGAAGAATTGGGAGAAATTGTAATCCAATACCTTTATAAACAACTGGGATCGGGAATCCCTACGGTAGAAGAGGTCCAGGATTCAGTCGAGAAGATTTTAATTGAAACCGGACATGCCAAGACTGCCAAAGCATATATTTTGTACCGGGATCGCCGCACCCGGCTCCGGGAATCAAAATCCGAATTAATGGATGTTGTGGAAGAGATTTTAGTTGAGACGAATAAAGAGAATGCCAATGTGGGTAATTCCCCTTCGGCTAAGATGTTACAAATTGCCTCGGCGGCTAGTAAAAAATATTATTTATCCCGTTTGATTCCTCAAGATATGGCTCAAGCCCATGTTGAAGGAGATTATCATATTCATGATTTAGATTTTTACGGAAAAACCCTTACTTGTGTCCAAATACCTTTAGGAAGACTCCTGGAAAATGGTTTTAATAACGGGCATGGTTATATTCGCCCACCTAAGCGGCCAGCTTCGGCTACCGCCTTGGCAGCTATCATTTTGCAAAGCTCCCAAAATGATATGCACGGTGGGCAGTCCTTTGCTAACTTTGATCGGGATATGGCCAAGTTTGTAGTTGGAGCTCCCGAAGATCAAGTTTATCAGGCAATGGAAGCCTTGATTTATAATTTAAATTCAATGCATAGCCGGGCCGGAGCCCAGGTGCCTTTTAGTAGTATTAATTTAGGGTGCGATACTACCCCTGAGGGACGTCTGGTTACTAAAAATTTATTACTAGCCTATGAAAAAGGCTTGGGGCGGGGTGAAACTCCTATTTTCCCCAATATTATTTTTCGACTGAAAAAAGGGGTAAATTTGGAAAAAGAAGATCCCAATTACGATCTTTTTCAGCTAGCGATGCGCGTTTCGGCCCTGCGTCTCAACCCGACCTTTGCATTTATGGATGCCACTTTTAATGAGCCTTATGGTACGGAAGTTTCTTATATGGGGTGTCGAACCCGGGTCATGGCTAATCGGCATGGGGAGGACATCAGTGAAGGCCGTGGTAATCTTTCCTTTACGACGATTAATCTGCCTCGCTTGGCGATTAAAGCTAATGGGGATTTAGAGGTTTTTTTCCACGAGTTAGAGTTGTTGATGAGTCTAGCAGCTCGCCAATTATACCATCGTTACCGAGTTCAGTCCCGGTTGCGCGTCAGAGATATGCCTTTTTTAATGGGACAAGGTTTATATTTAGAATCAGATAACTTAAAGCCTAATGATCTGATTGGTTCGGTGATTAAACACGGTACTTTATCCATTGGCTTTATTGGTCTGGCGGAAACCTTAATTGTGTTAACTGGTTCTCATCACGGCGAAGATCCCAAGGCCCAGCGTTTGGGGTTAGAGATTATTAGTTATATGCGCAAATTAACGGATAGTTTTGCTGAAGAATACGATTTAAACTATACCCTTTTAGCTACCCCGGCGGAAGGCTTATCGGGACGGTTTATTAAAATGGATCGGCGTCGTTTTGGGGTAATTAGTGGGGTTACTAATAAAGAATTCTATACGAATAGTTTTCACTTACCGGTGGGCTTTGAAACTACCACCTATGAAAAGATTGCTATCGAAGGGCCTTATCATGAACTTACTAATGCCGGGCATATTAGTTATATTGAATTACAAGAATCTCCTCTCGATAATCTTGACGCCTATGAACGAATTATTCAACAGATGGTGGTGGCCAATATGGGGTATGCCGGGATCAATTTCCCCATTGATGAATGTCTGGGTTGTTACCATCGCGGTATTATCGAAAATGAATGCCCGGCTTGTGGCGCTACTTCCATTCGCCGGATTCGTCGCATTACCGGTTATCTTTCGACGGTGGATCGTTTTAATGAAGCCAAATATTCAGAACTCCAAAATCGGCAACCACATACTTTTTAAATGGCCAAACAGTTATTAGAATCGCAATTGCAAAAAGCTACCGCCAGAATTGCCGGACTGGTTACTGAAAGTTTAGTTGATGGTCCAGGAATCAGAAGTACTCTTTTTTTTCAAGGCTGTACTCATTTTTGTGATGGTTGCCATAATCCTGCTACCTGGGATGAAAAGGGTGGTACTGAGTTGACCTTGGCAGTTATCTTAGCAAGGTTGCAAATGAATCCTTTAATTAGTGGAGTAACCTTTAGCGGTGGGGAACCCTTTTGCCAAGCTGAAGCGGCCGCTTTATTAGGAAAGCAACTGCGGGCGGCAGGCTTAAATCTGTGGGTCTATACCGGTTATTATTTTGAAGAGCTGTTAGCAGCCTGTGGAAAACCGGGAGTAAAAGAATTATTAATGGTTACCGATGTTTTGGTAGATGGGCCTTTCGTCAAAGTGAACCAGAGGGATAATCTTGTATTTCGTGGTTCTTCAAACCAGCGTTTGATTCGAGTCGCCGAGAGTATTACCCAAAATAGGATTATCCAATGGGAACCAGCGGCACAAGAGTCTCTATTTAGTTAATACTAACCAAAAGGCAGGGCTATATAAAGATTATGGGATGGATAGATAAGCAGCAATCAGGACAGGAAGTTCTCCAATGTCAGGAATTGAATAATGAATTAGTAGTTCAAGCTTTTGCAACCCGTGGTTGGGGAAACCTGGCTTTGCATACGGGGGATGTACCAGCCCGGGTTATTGAGCGGCGACAAATTTTTTTAAAAAGTCTCGGTTTACAATTAAGGGACTTGGTTGCTGGTGAACAAACCCATGGCATCAAGGTGCGTTTGATCGAGGAGGGCCAAAAAGGCAGTGGAGCAGTAACTTACGCTACTGCTCTTTCTGATACCGATGCCCTAGTTACCAAAACTCCGGGAGTGATTTTAGCCACCTTTACGGCCGATTGTCTCCCGATATTTATCTTTGACCCGCTAACTCCGGCGATTGCTTTAATTCACGCCGGATGGCGGGGAAGCCTCAATCTTATTATCCCGGAGACCATCAGCAAGATGGTGCAATTATTTCAAACTAAACCGGAAGAATGCCTGGCGGCCATCGGTCCGGGAATTGGCAGGGAATGCTTTGCCGTAAAGCAGGATTTGGCAGAACGATTTTTCCAAGTTTGCCCAGAAGCGGTGTGGCAAAAAAAAGAGGAGTATTTTGTTGATTTACCAGCCTTTAATAGCTATCTCCTAAAACAACAGGGATTTAATCCCCAGAGGCTTTTTGTAGCAAATAATTGTACGGTTTGTGAAAAAGAAAGATTTTTTTCTTATCGAGGAGAAGGGGGAATTACCGGACGGATGATGGGGGTAATTTCTTTAAAGCCTGGTGTGGGAGAACCAGAATGAAAAAAATAGTGAGAATCCAACCTAAACCAAAGCGGCGTTATCGCTTATGTGATCAAAAAAAGTTAGTAGAGTTTGCTAAATGGATTTTTAAAATTGTATTAATAATCATTATTGTCGAGTCTTTGTGGATTATGGTGGGTAATTTAACGGTAAAAACTGTAGTCGCCAAGTGGGGGATTATTGAAAAGGGCGGCTGGGTAGAGGCCTTATTTTTAAATGATACCGAGTTGTTGCGCGCACCAACGGAGGGGAGCTTATCTTGGAAAGAAGTAAGTGGTGCTCGGATTCCAGGACAGGCGTTGCTCGCTTATGTGGCTAAATCAAAGAAAATTTCTGGGGAAAGCAATTTGCTTACTGCCATTGAGTGGCAACTTCTAGAGCGGTTTCGTCATTTATTACAAAGTCAAGAGATAGCTAGGGAAGAATTAAATAAAGTAGATCAACAAATTATTAGTTTACGGGAGAAGCTGGCTCAAAAAAAATTAAAAAAAATCAGAAAAAAATTATTCTCCCTTAAGAAGGAAAAAAAAGAGATTTTGAGAAATATTCAGGATATATTGAAACAGCTGGCTTTAGTAAAAGCTGATTTAGGAACTAATCTTTTGCTATCTCAAACGGTAGTTGCGGCACGAGCGGGGTTTTTTTTAAGCCAATATGATGGTTGGGAAGAGATTTTGAAACCAGCAGCAATTCATAAGTTAACAGTAAAAGATTTTCAGCGGCGGTACCAAGTGAAACAAGTCGCAAGTAAAGTGGAAAAAGAGCAAATAATTGGCAAAATTATTGATCCTTTTAGTGGTTTAATAGCCGTAATGGTTAATCCTCAAGAGGTATTACCCGTAAGTCGAAAAGATGTTTGGCAGGTTAAGGTAGCTGATCATTATTATCCTGGGATAATTACTCAGAAATATTTATTAGCACCCGATAGATTAATTGTAGCCTTAAAAGGAGTTCGGTTACCAGACGAATGGTTGATGAAGCGGCAGACCCGAATTCACCTAATTTACCGAGTTACTCAAGGGGTGACCATTCCGGTTCAGGCTATTTATCAAGTTGATGGCCAAGCCGTAGTTCGTTTAGTGAAAGATGTCGGCTATAAAACTAAAAGAATTGGGGTCATCGCAACTGATGGAGCAAAAGCGGTCGTCACAGGAATCGAATCAGGAACCCTACTCTTTTCAAAACTATTTTAAGGGGGAACTTTGTTGAAAAAAGTCTTTGTAATTGATACTAGTGTTTTAGTTCACGATCCTGGTGCTTTACAAGCTTTTGAAGATAATGATATTGTTATACCGTTAGCAGTAGTAGAAGAGATTGATGGCCATAAAAAACGGCAAGATGAAGTGGGACGAAATGCCCGGCTGATTTCTAAATTTTTGGATAATCTCCGGAATAAAGGCCAGATTGAAGCAGGAGTTTCTTTAGGAGAAAGAAGAGGGATTCTCCGGGTAGAATTAAATGACGGAGAAATTGAAAAGTTACCAAGCGCTTTAGACCGCACCTGTAATGATAACCGGATTATTGCCGTTGCTTATGCTTTGCAAAAAGAATTAAATTTTCGGGTAGTACTAGTAACGAAGGATATCAATATGCGCATTAAAGCAAATGCCTTAAAAATTGATGCGGAAGATTATGAAACCGATAAGATCAATATTGAAGAAGTTTATTCCGGAACCACAGTTCTGAAGGTTGACCCTGGAGAGATCGATCATTTCTATAATAAAAATGAACTTTTCTTAACTAATAATATTTATAATCTTTATCCGAACGAAATGGTAATTATGGAAGATTCTAGCGGTGGTTCCAAATCTGCGTTAGCCCGTTACAAAACTGACGGTAAAGTGATGCCCCTACAATATGGTAATCAAGATACTTTTAGTTTGAAACCCCGAAATAAAGAGCAACGCTTTGCTATAGAATTACTTTTAGATGATGAAATCAAACTGGTAACTCTGATCGGGAAAGCGGGGACCGGAAAGACGTTGCTGGCGTTAGCCGCAGGCCTACAAAAAGTAGTAGAATGTAGTGCTTATCGGCGTCTTTTAGTTTCCCGTCCGATTGTTCCTTTAGGCAAAGACCTGGGGTATCTGCCCGGTGATGTTAAAGAAAAAATTCGGCCCTGGATGCAACCAATTTATGATAATTTAGAGTTTTTGTTTTCGAATCGGGATAAAGAACAAAAAATTGATCATCTGATTAATAGTTTGATTCAGATGAATATGATGGAGCTGGAAGCCTTAACTTATATCCGGGGTAGAAGCATTCCGAACCAGTTTATTATTATTGACGAAGCCCAAAACTTATCCCCCCACGAAGTAAAGACGGTGATCACTAGAGCCGGGGAGGGGACCAAGATTGTCTTAACGGGAGATCCATATCAAATAGATCATCCCTATTTGGATTCTAACAGTAATGGTTTGACCTATTTGGTGGAAAAATTAAAAAACGAAAAATTAGCCGGACATATTACTTTAAATAAAGGAGAACGCTCCGAACTTGCCGAATTAGGAGCACGTTGCTTGAATTAAAGAGAAAGATGTGAGAAGGATGGATATAACTCTAAATATAAAACGAATTCGGGAGAAGATCCAACAAAGTGCGTGCAAAGTGGGGCGAGATTTTACCAAGATTAACTTGATTGCGGTTACCAAATATGTTAACGTAGAGTTAATTAATGAAGCCTTAGCGGCCGGAGTTACCGATATTGGTGAAAGTCGCATTCAGGAAGCGGTGAAAAAGTTTCCTTTATTATTAAATAATCCCAGAAAACATTTAATTGGATCCTTGCAAACTAATAAAGCTAAAGTGGCTTTAACCGAATTCGATCTAATTCATTCGGTGGATCGGCCGGAGCTCATCAGAGAACTGGCTAAACAAGCTACCAAACTTCGGCGGCCGGTTCGTTTTTTATTTCAAGTTAATGTTTCCGGTGAAGCTACCAAGCATGGAGTGGCTCCCGCCGACTTAAATTCATTACTAGAATTATCTCAAAATTATGAGTTACTTTACCCCATGGGATTAATGACCATGGCCCCTTTAGTGGCGGATAGCCAGAGAATCCGCTCCGTGTTTCGGGGCTTGAAGAATCTCTTTGAGTCAGCTGCCCAGGAGTTTGGCCTCAGTTCGGAAAGTTGGAAGTATCTGTCCATGGGGATGAGCCAGGATTACGAAATAGCAGTGGAAGAAGGGGCTAATCTAGTACGGATTGGGACGTCTCTTTTTGCGGAAGATTAATGTTTCAAGAAATTAAGTATAGAGGTGATAACGATGTCGAAATATGTTAACGAAGAAGAAGAGGAACTGAGAGTGTCTAATAAAGGAATGTTTGAAAAATTCCTTAACAAACTGGGTTTTGAAGCTGAAGAGGTCATTGAAGAAGAGTTGGCCGAATCTCAAGAAGAAATCTTTCCCATCAATCGTGACAGAGATAATGGAAAAGTAGTTAGCCTGGCTAATTCTAATAAGCCTGTGAAAATGATTATTAGCGGTCCGAAGAGTTTTGAAGAAGTGCAAGTGATTGTGGACCATTTGAAAACCAAGAAAGCGGTCATTTTGAATCTAGAAGAAACTGACAAAGTAGTAGCGAGGCGAATTGCTGATTTTTTAGGGGGCGCGGTCTATGCTTTAGAAGGTTCCATGCAGGAAATTAGTAGCTCCATATTTTTATTTACGCCGGCCCATATTGAAGTGGCGCTACCCTTTAAACAACCGGAAAATAAAGAAAGAGAACGTTATCACTCCGGCGCCGGAGCGGCAGTATCTAATTCTTATAAGAGCGACCGGGACTAAATAAAGAAGTGCCTAACTAACTAAGGAGAAACAGAATGCAGAAGATTTGTATTATTGGTGGCGGAGCAATGGGGACGGCGCTGCTGAGCGGGATCTTAACCGCCGCTTTATTGGCCCCGGAAAATATTTATCTGGTGGAAAGTGACTCCCAGAAAGCAGCCACCCTACAAACAAAATTTGGAATTAACTCCTGTGCCAAATTAAAAGAAGCTGCCGAGACTTGTGAAACGATTATCTTAGCCGTCAAACCGGGAGTCCTTTTGGAGGTTCTCAAAGAATTAGCTTCGTTTTTAGAAAAAAGGCACTTGGTGATTTCCATTGCCGCCGGAATTAGTATGGCAGCCTTAGAAGCAGCTGGGGCCAAGGCCCGTTTTATGAGGGTAATGCCTAATACTCCCACCCAGATTGGCCAAGGAATTTCGGCTTATTGTCTGGGTAAAAATGTTAAGCCTGAGGATGAAGCCCAGCTTCAGACTATTTTTGGGTCTATGGGCCAAGTAGTGCAGGTTACCGAAGAACAAATGGATGTAGTAACTAGCCTAAGTGGAAGTGGTCCAGCTTACGTTTATTATTTTACAGAAGCTTTAATTGACGCTGGGGTGCTATTAGGGTTAACCCGCGAGGTAGCTACCCAGTTAGCTGTTGCAACCTTGAGTGGTTCTGCCGAATTATTGAAAGAGAGCGGTGCCCACCCGGTAGTTTTAAGAAACCAAGTAACATCACCGGCCGGGACGACGGCGGCAGCATTATTTGAATTGGAAAAAGGAGCTTTTAGTGGTTTGATTGGAAAAGCGCTTTTAGCTGCTACCCAACGTTCCAAAGAAATTAGCCGGATTTATCAGGGGAATAAGTGAAGATGACAGAAGAATTTTTAAAACAAATTAATATTGATAATGATTCGGAGGCAAAACTATTTTTAAACCGAATTAAAGATTTGGCAGAGCAGAGTTTGAAAAAACAACAACCGGAATGGACTAATTTTTTAACTCCGGCCCAACGGGAGCAAGCCCAAGCAGTTTTAAACTGGGTTACCGGGAGCCGCTATAATTCTTTAGGAGGGTATTCTCAGGCAGAACGGAGAAGAATTGTGGTTTATCCTGATTATTATTTGGTGGAAACCATTGAACCAGCATTAGCTTTTTTGGAAATAAAAGCAAATGCTCCTGGGGAGTTGACCCATCGCGATTTTTTAGGATCCTTACTGGCCTTAGGAATAAAACGAGAAAAGCTGGGGGATCTTTTAGTTACCGAGAATACTTGTCAACTAATTTTGGTACCGGAATTAGTGGATTTTGTGAAAATGGAACTGGAAAAAGTCGCTAATGCCAAGGTGGAGATTAATCTCATCGAGCCGGAACAGTTGAATCTTCCCAATTTGCGGGAAAAGGTGATTCGAGCGACAGTAGCCTCTTTACGTTTGGATGCTGTGGCCGCCCTGGGCTTTGGGGATTCCCGTACCAAGATGGCCCGGGAGATTAAGTCGGACAAGGTTAAAGTAAATTGGAAACCAACTCGTAACCCCGATCAATTAGTAACTGTTGGGGATATAATTTCGATCCGCGGCCGGGGACGAGTAATCCTGCGAGAATTAACGGGAGTATCCAAAAAAGGGCGGCAAGGAATCAGCTTGGTGCGACTCTTGTAATAAAATTTAAATAAAACTCTAAATTAACTGACGATCTTCCCGAAAATAAAAGCATAAGAGTTTAGAAGGACGAATCGGTAAAAAGGAGTTGGTTTTTAATGTTAACCCCGGTTGATTTGGAGACTATGGTATTTAAACGCTCATTTCGTGGTTTTGATATTAAAGAGATTCGGGAGTTCATGAGCCGAATTACCAAGGATTATGAAACCCTGTATCGGGAGAATCTCGATTTAAAAGAGGATCTGGAATTACTGAAGATTAAATTAAGTCAGTATCAATCAATGGAAGAAAATATTCGGAATGCGGTTATCTTAGCTCAGAAAACGGCTGACGAAGTCAAAACTTCCGCCCAATTGAAAAGTGAAATGATTGTCCAAGAAGCCATTCAACAAAGCGAAGAAGTTAAAGTGAAATTAAGAGAAGATATTCAAAATGAGTTACAAAATCTGGCTTTGTTAAAAAATCAAGCGGAATTATTTAAAAGCCAATTTAAAGGATATTTGAATAGTCTTTTGGAAATAGTTGATAATCAAGCGGATTTAGGGAAGATATGGGAAGGATTGCATAATAATTTGCCCAAAGAATATATTAACGCGGCTCAGGAAGAAGCAGCCGCAACTGATGAAAAAAATAACGAGGAAATGCTTA
>JANQHU010000055.1 GCA_028282485.1 Bacillota bacterium | reverse complement strand
AGCAATCCCGCCGGTAACACCTAATAACAAATTTTGCAACATTATTTCATAAACCTTCCTTGCCACAGTGATTCACATTTACCTTGTTCATCTCAAATTCCGCTTATCATTTTCATCTCTATTATAAAGCAAAAATCTCAGAGGAACAAGTCTCCGAGATAAGTAAACAAAATTTGGAGTTATCAAAAAAATGTTAAATCTTTATTTAATACCCGCCTTCATACGTTCTACTTTAATATTGCCATCAGCTACATCATGTAAAGCAATGGAAACAGCTTTGATGGCCCGTTCGTTATCAATGGTATTATCTTCTTCTAAAATCTTGCGCGCCAACTTCGCCGCTACGGTTACTAAAGTATACCGACTGTCCACGTGTTTCAAAAGCTCATCCAACGGGGGATAGATCAAGGCTTACACCTCCCAGAAATTATCGAAAATCAAATTAGTACCTTCGGTTAGATCCGCTATTGATTTTAATTCATTAACTATATAATTATAATCTTTCGTCAGATGATTGTCAATAGAAAAACTCGATTTTTTTAGAATATTTATTGCTACAAGAAATTATGAGCAGCATGTTCGAGTTTTATAGCAGCATCCCTATTTAGGGGCATTAATATTACTAGTCGAAATAAATTCGATTTTATCAGAAATATTTTTAGCCAACATATTATACAAGGACCCACCCAGACTCATAAGAGCTGCTAATAAAATGACTCCCACAACGGCGTTAATCATTCTTCCTTTCCCGGCATTATGGCCGAAAGCGATAAAGCCGGCCCCAACAACAAGGGCCAGCACTGCAATTAAAGGTACAATTTTATCCATATAATTCAGAAAACCACCTAAAAGTCCTTCTTTGGTTCCATCTCCCTTTTCTTTTACTCCAAAAGTATCTTTATCAATAATATGAATTTTAGTAGTAGTAGTTATTTTTTCAAAAACTCCATAACAATTTCCTACAAAGCTAAAGAGTAAAATAAATATTAATAATAAGACCAATATCTTTTTCATTATAATAATCTCCCCTCATCCCAATCAGGAAACCTTTTTTAAATTATACCATATTTTATCTTTTTTTACTATTTTGGTAGAGTGAAATTTAGGCTATTTAAGATTACAATTTTGTTAACATTGCTATTCGTATTTAATAGCCTCAATCAGATTAATGCGGGAGGATTTTAGGGCCGGGCTGATGGAAGCAATAATGGCAATGAGTACTCCTCCAACTACCGCGCAGATAATTGCCGATAGGGAGTAATGGATTCGAATCAGTATCTCAATAGTGACAATTAATAGCCGAGGGATGATTGCGATTAATAAAAGCCCGGTGCCAACCCCGGCGGCTCCGCCGATTAAACCAATGGTCAAAGCTTCAATGATGATGATTTTAACAGCCTGTTTTTTACTCATGCCAACGGAGCGCATCATGGCTAGAGCCCGGCGCCGCTCCATAAAACTAATCAGAAAGTTATTAAAAACCCCACAAATTCCGATCAACATGGCCAATCCCGAAAAGCCTTGCAAGATTAAGAGAATGGTTTGGTTAGATTCTAAATCCCGCTGTTGCAGATCCGCAACAGCCATCACAAAAGGCTTTTTATCCCGTAAGCGTTTACGAATAGTCTGAGTTACCCGGCGGGGATCTTTAGTAGTCTTGATGAAAACACTACCGTAATAATTTAGTTTCATATCTGATTTGAGATACTTTTGGGATACTAAAGCGTAACTACCGGTATACATCATTGAGTTAAAAAAGCCGATCACTCGGTAAGGGCGTTCGCCCCGCTTGGTCTTTAAAATTAAAATATCTCCTTTTGCAACTCCGAATTTCCCTTTTAAAGTATGGGTAATGATAATATTCCGGCCGGCTTCCAGCCGCCGAAAGAGCCTTGAGTGGGACTCTTCATAATAAAAATTCCAGTAATGGGGAAATTTATAGGAATTAACACCGTGGATTAGGGCAATTCGCCCGGGGTGATTAGCTACGGCCACATCAGTACTTTTATAGACGCCATAAGTCTCTTTTACTCCAGCAATGCTATGGAGCTTACTTTCCAAACTCCGATCCCCATCTCTGGTATTTAACCAAATCTGAAATTGAGCATCCTTAAAAAGATTAATAATTTCCGTCAGCACACTGGAACTCAAGGTGTTAATCATTAAGAGACTGGAAATCCCGATGGCTAAGAGGGTAATATTATTGACATTACTTTTATTATTCCGGATATTTTTAATGGCTAGCAGACCTTCATTGCCCCACAAAAATAAATAACTTTTTTCCAGGAGAAGAACCGCCCCTCTGGTAAGTAGGGGAGCCAGAATGATTACCGTGGCCACCGCCGTCAGTAGGCTGATCAAATTAGCATAAAGTATCAGGGGCCGGAAATTAATTAAAGGAAATCCTAAGGTAATCCCTAGTAAAATCAGGCCTACCGGGAGCCGCCAGGTCTCTTTTCGGCCTGCGGAATCCAGCTTCCGCAAAATAAGTTCTTTTAAGGGAATTTTAGCAGTCTTGATAATCGGAAACAGCGAGCTTACAAAAGCCAAGCCCACTGCTAAAAGAAAGGCGCTTGCCATTTGCCAGAGGGAAAAACTTAAGGTAAGGGCCGACTGCCCGCTGGGGAAACCGAGCAACATCTTAGTTATTAAATAGAGAACCCCAAAACCCAACAAAAGCCCGGCCAGGCCGCCGATAATTCCGTAAAGAAGGCTTTCACCCAAAAGAACCAGATTTGTAGCTGCTTTGGTAGCTCCCACACTGCGGAAAGTCCCGATAAAAGGTAGTCGTTCCATGGTAATCACTTTAAAAGAAGTATAGATAATAAAAATACTCATGATGGTTACTAGGATCAACATTAAAAACATGGAAGTGGTGATGGTGCCGGTAAATTCATCCACTTCCCCGAAGGCTAGGGGTTCTTTGACATCATAGCGGGAATAATCTTTTTGGAGAAGTTTGATCAGCCTAGCTACCCCGCTGGGGTCTTTCAGCTTCAGAAAAACTGCCGAAACATTATTCCCGGTATTAAAGATGAGCGCCCCGGTTTTGCGGGGGAGGATGGCTATCTTGGTAAAACCTTCACTTTGAAAAGGTCCTTCATTATTGGCTAGGCCTACAATAATAAAGCGGTGGCGAGTCTGGTTAATTAATAGGTCGATCTTGCCCCCGATTTGCAAGCCGTATTTGGTGGCAAAACTGTTACTGATAATAATTTGATGCCCGGCAAAAGGCTGGGTTTGAGCCCCTTTTTTTAAACTGAAAGGATTCATTTGCTGCAGCTTGGCCAAATCAAAACAGCGTAGGTCAAACTGGATGTATTCGGCACCGTTTTTGAAGGAAGCATTCCCTCTAATCCCGGTAACTATGTACTCTAACTGCTCCTGATATCTGGCAGCTTTGGTAGGATTCAGATAAGGGGCGGGAGATTTGGCATTGGGATAGATTAATAAATCTGCCGTTCCAAAGTATTGTTTGATTTTATTTAATAAGACTTCTGCCATAGTATCCGAGGTGGCCATGGTGGCAAAAAAAAGCGCCCCTACTAATGCCACGGAAAGTAAAATCAAAAAGGTGCGTAACTTATTCTCGAGGATATTTTTTAATAAAAACTTAATAAGGATATTCAACTTCAGTCTTTCTCCTTAATTTTTTTTGATTTGGACATCCACATTAAAGTTCGGTCGCAAAAAATCATTGGCTTCGATTAACTCCACATCGATGGGAACAATGGTCTGGTTATTTTGCTTGATGGCCATGGCCGAGATGCCCACTACCCGCCCTTTAAATTCTCGGGAATTATCCGCTAACGGGATAATCGTGGCTTCGGAACCGATTTTAATATCTTTAATAAACTCTTCGGGAACCTCGGCAGAGACTACTAAACTATCTAAATCCATTAAACTAAGCAGTTTTTTGCCGGAGGTTATTTGATCTCCGGTGCGATAACCAATCTCAGAGACCACTGCATTCTTTAATGGCGAGATTATCTTATAATCCTGCAAAAAATTTTGCTTTAATTTATCCTGCATTATTTCTAATTCATCTTCCAGATTCTTTACTTTATCATTTTTAATGTCAATTTTATTTAACTGTATCTGATCAGACTTAATGTTGGTGACTTCCGTCTTCTTTTTTTGCACAATTTTGCGATAATCAGTTACCGCTTGTTTCGCAATAACTCCTTTTCGATACAATCTTTTTTTGAGGGTTAATTCTTTTTCTGCTTTTTGTAACTCATTTTCGGCATTCTCTAATTCTTGCCGCAGGGTGGTGAGCCCAAACCGGGCTTCCTCCAATTCGTTTGCTTTACTATTAATCTGAGCGGCATAATCGTCAATCTCCAGGGTCATCAAGACTTTATCTCGCGTAACGTAATCCCCTTCCCGAACGTAAATCTTTCTAATTTGAGTAGGGATATCTAAAGTAATGTTCTGAATATTAGTAGCCTTAACAAGGCCGAAAGCCTCAATAAAGTTTTCCGCCACAATCTTATCCGCAGTAGTCTCCTCAGCCGCTTTCGCTTTTTTGTCACCCCAAAAACAACCATTACTCAAAAATAAATTAATCATTAAAAAGACGGTGATTACTAAAAATGAGTTGTTTTTTTTCATAATTATTCCCATACCTTTCCGTCACGAACATTAATAATCCGACTGCCGTATTGGGCAGCTTCGGCTGAATGAGTAACCTGAATTATTGTTTTTTGTTGCCTGACATTAATCTCTTTTAATAAGCCCATAATTTCCATTCCCGTCTTACTATCCAAATTCCCAATGGGTTCGTCGGCTAAAATCAGATCCGGTTCGTTAATTAAAGCTCTAGCAATGGCCACCCTTTGTTGTTGCCCGCCGGACAACTCCCGGGGGGTATGCTTGCGGCGTTCCGCCAGACCCACCAAGCCCAGCAGTTCTTCCAACTGGGGGTAATAATTTTTGAGATTTTTGCCATCAAACAAAACCGGTAACAGTATATTCTCTTCCACAGTTAAATTGGGAATTAAATTATAAAACTGAAAAACAAACCCAATCTCCCGCCGCCGCAAAATGCTCTCTTCCCCATCTTTTAAGCTGGCTAGTTCACGGCCTTTGACTCGAACCTTTCCGGCCGTGGGTTTATCGAGACAGCCGATCAGATATAACAAAGTACTCTTCCCCGACCCGGAAGGGCCCATGATCGAAACAAACTCCCCTTGATAAATTTGTAAACTAATATCTTTTAAGACTTCAACATTCAGTTCGCCTAATTGAAAACTCTTTTGTAAGCCTATAGTTTCTACAACCGGATGCATGGGACACCTACCTAAAATTTAATAATACCGAATTACTTCAAAACGCTGGAGTTGGACATCATCCTCGGTGGACAAGCCCGCTTTCTTTTTGGCAATGGCAATTTGTTCGGCAACGGTATCAATCCCTTCAAGGCGTGGTAGCAATAAACCTTGTTTTTCGCCCCGGGAAACAATTACTCCGTAGCGCTGCGGATCTAGTTCGTCAAGATTACTAATAGGCGCCGGATCTCCTAATAGATCAACACTATAGACCAATTCAGCTAATTCTGCGGCTTTAATTGGATTAAAACGGGGGTCCTGACTGGCTGCCGAAATAGCGCTCTTCCTTACTTCGGCGATCACATTGGCCTGGGAAGGTTCGATGGTTCCCATACAGCCGCGCAACTGACCCCATTTTTTGATGGAGACAAAGACCCCGGCCCGTTGTCTGGTAAACTCATTCAATTCGGTAGGTTCCGGGAAGGGCTCTTTGTGAATAATTGCTTCCACCGTTCCCCGGGCATACCTTACCAAAGGTGTTTCTTGGTTTCGCCGCTGGGTAATCTTCGCCGCTAGATTTTCCTGGATGGCCGGGAGTAGGCTTTCTTTAGCGCCATTTGGTTGAAATGAGACCACCGCATAGCCGACTCCAAAGGGATTTTGATAACTATGAAATCTAGTCTGATAAGCCACTTGGTTTAAGGTGCCAAAAAGCATTATTAAACTACGCAAGCCACATTCGGCCGCTTTTTCGATCAAATGGGGATCGAGATCAAAAAAATCTAAGACTACTTCGTTTTGCAGGAGCCTGGTAATCTGACGGTCAAAGTCCATTCCGGATGGATGATGTCCCGCCGGAGCACCGGGCCTTAGGCAGTGGGAGAGATCGCCACTGGCAATAACGGCAATTCTTCTCTTTAAGGTAGTGGCCGCAGTAGTGATCACAGAACCCATGGTATATAATTGGAGAAAGGAGAGAAAACTAGTAGGAATTACTACTATTTTTGTTTTTTGAAACCATTCGGCCTCAAAAAAGGTTAGGGGAACCAGCACCCCGTGGTCCATTCCTTGGCGATAGCTAGGGTATTTCTCTAAATGTTCGGCAGCCAGATGGTAAAGGGGTAAGCCGGCTTGTAAGCCTAATTCAGTAATTTCCTGCCCCAGCTCCAAATCGTTAGTCATTTCAAAAGAATGCTCCAAGCCAAATTGTGATAAATCTCCCCGTAAAGTTGGCTCCCCATAAACAACGATGGCATCATTAAAAACAGTTCCATGGGGGGTGAAAAAAACAACGGTTTCCGGGGGATCCTTTTTTAAAGCTTCATTAATTTCTCGTAAAGCAGTAGCAGTCTCTTCGATTTGCGCCAAATCAGTTTGTTTGCCGATCCCCGGGATAATGATGGGGGGATGTGGAACTAATGCTGCCAAATTAACCATCTGCTGAATTCACTTCCTTACTTAACAATTAATTATGATATTTTATGAAATAAGTTACCACTTCATGTTTTTAAAGACTGATTACCAGCTGATAATAACCTTTTTTACGATTAACTTCCCCAAAAGGAGCCGCTCCCAGGGTCCAATCTAGGCCGACAAAGCGCCAAGTCAGGCTTGCATAAAACCCGGAGCGAAATTCGGTTGTATCTTTTGCATAATATGTTTGCCAAATCCCAAAATACTTAAGCTTGATTAAAAAATTGGCCAGGTGATAAGAGCAGTCTAACCTGAACTTTTTTTCGAGAAAATTGTTATTTGGTAATAGGGGCTCAGCTTCATTAGCAACTAACTCTGTCATACTTAAATCAGTATAATTCCGCCAACTATAACCTAATTTTAATTCGGATGCCAAAAAAGGAAACTGGACCGCCATCCCATAACGGTAACCTGCCGAGTTGTCCAATAACCCTTTTTCTTTTTGAAAATTTTGATAAGAAAACTCCCAGCGATAATTTGGCGGAAATTTAATTCGCTTAGCTAAAAACCATTGGGATTTCCAATAATTAGAATGAATCCAATCACTATAAGAAGCCGTATTTTCTTGATAACCAAGCTGCCAACTGAGCCCTTTATTATAATAGTAATTCAATTTTTGGGCCACTTGATAATACTGGTGAGTATGCTCCGTTAGATAGGTATGTCTTACTGTTTTAGCCATTCCACTAATCTGATAAGAAAATAATGGTCTTTGGTAATGCAGGGTCAGCTCTTCCCGGAGCCACGCTTTATCCAAAAATGGGCCTTTATTTTTGAGCCCCCCCTGGGCTGCCATTATTAAAGTTAGCCCTTCCAGTAAGCTTATTTTTTCGGTTAATTCTAAAGCGATTATTTGATAAAGCTCATTCCAAGTATAACTCAAATCACTACGAAAGCCCGTGAGGGACGGCCAGTAAAGCCGCAAGGCCATGGCATTGGTCCCGGTAGTACTGGGGGGATAACGAAAACGGTTTTTGCAGTGGGCTTCGACCCAACTTAATTTGCCAATCAAAGTTGTATGAAGCACCGTTACCAGATTACCCGCAGTATCTAGTTCACTGGCTAGTTTAGCAGTCGTAGAGTAACTTTCACCTACCGCCCCAACTCCATTAACCAAAGATAAAATAAGTAAACTTAATAAGTAAATTGCTAGTCGAACCCCAAATTGCCGCGACTGTATCTTCATAAATCTGAGACCTCATTTCCAAAGTTTGATTTACCCAGATACATTGGCAATTTTCAGTTAATTTCCCTGCAGATTAGTCAAATGTTAACAAAATTGTTACAAAACTAAATTTTATCAACTTTCATAAACAAGCTTTTTCCTACCTTCCCTAAATTTTTCCGATGTTTCGGACCCAACCATTAGAGTCTTTAATCTTCCCGTATTGTAAATCAACCAGTTTTTGATAGAGAGCCTGAGTGATCCGCCCGACCTGATTATTATTTATTTGATAATTCCGCCCTTGATAAAATAAAGAGCCCACCGGCGAAATCACTGCCGCTGTCCCAGTCCCAAAAATTTCGGTTAAATGACCACTGGCAATTCCTTCCAAAGTTTCGGTAATCGAAATCGGCCGTTCTTCTACTTCATACCCCAGGCTTTTGGCTAAAGTGATTACCGAAGAACGAGTAATTCCAGGCAGAATCGAACCATTCAGATTAGGAGTGACTAATTTATTATCGAAGACCAGAAAGATATTCATGGCCCCGACTTCTTCTAGATATTTTTGTTCTCTAGCATCAAGCCAGAGTACCTGGGTAAATCCTTTGCTTTTCGCTTTTTCAGAGGCCATCAGGCTCGCCGCATAATTCCCCCCGGTCTTGGCAGCCCCCACTCCGCCATTAACAGTGCGTACATAGGTGTCTTCCACATATAAACTAAGGGGTCGAAAACCACCTTTAAAATAAGCCCCCACTGGGGAAAGAATTACAAAGAACAGGTATTCATCTGCCGGGTGAATTCCTAAAGCATCGCCACAGCCAATTAGGGTAGGTCGAATATACAAAGAAGTCCCACAATCCCGGGGAATCCATCTTTTTTCCAAATTTACTAAAGTAGTAATGGCTTCTAAAAAGACTTCTTCCGGAACGGGTTCCATACAAATACGCTGGGCCGAAACCATCATTCTTTTAGCATTTTGTTCCGGGCGAAAAAGCAAGATCCGCCCGTCGGCGGCATGGTATGCTTTCAAGCCTTCAAAGATTTCTTGGCTATAATGTAAGACCACCGCCGCCGGATCGATTTGCAAAGGAGCGTAGGGAGAGATTTTTGGTTCAACCCAACCTTCTCCCCGGCGGTAATACATGGTAAACATATAATCAGTAAAAATCTTCCCAAATCCTAGATCAGTCGTATTCGGATATAAAGATTTTAATTGGGAATCTTTTAATTTTTCAATTGAAATTTGCATTTGTCATTCCCCTTTACTTTTGTACAAAAAGATTAGTAACTATCTCTGCTAAACTCACTTGGCAAAAATAGCTCCACAAAATATATTATATCAATAATACAACAATAATGGCAAAATTTCTACATAAAAATTCTAATAAAAAATTTTTTCAGCTCATTTTTTGGTTTTGGTCTTGCCAAATAAAATAATACAAGAAAAACGCCTTAATAAAACTTAAGACGTCTGCTGGTATCATTCTTACTTGTGTTCTAAAATTTGAATCATTTTACTGATGGTTAAATCAATTTTGGTGGCTAATCGATAACCCTCTTCGTCGCCCAACCGGTTTCGGGGAGCACAGGAGAGCAAATCCTGCTTCACCTTTCCCATTTCCTGCTGGAAACGCTTTAATTCATTATCTAACATTACATCACCCCAGGCAGGATAATAGACATAAATCATTAAAATACCAAAAAACAAATCACATTTCTAATTATAACGAATAACTAATTTTTGCGCAAATTGATACGCACCTAATATTTTTGATTTTTAACAAAAATTATTATATAATTTGCTTTTTTCTCTTTCAGGCTGCTTTATTTAAAAATTTAGGCCCTACTTTGGGATTTGACAAACTCCGGTGGAGCCAAAGCCGCCCTGCCCCCGCTGCGAATCAGTTAGCTCCTTTACTTCTTCCCAGACAACTTGAGTCACCGGAAAAAAGGCCAGTTGGGCAATCCGGTCTCCCGGCTTTACCGAAAAGTCCTGGGGAGATTCATTTTTAATTAAGCAGATAATTTCCCCCCGGTAGTCACTATCAATCACGCCCACTGCATTGGAAAGAGAGATCC
>JANQHU010000054.1 GCA_028282485.1 Bacillota bacterium | reverse complement strand
CGGCCGATTAACTCCCCGACTCGAGTGATTTTAAAGGCAATTCGTTTGATTTCTTCAGTTAGAGTGCGAAAATCACAATCAGGGATCTTTTCTACGGCTGCTTTGACTACTCCCGGGCCACTAACGCCAATATTGATAACTGCGTCTGCTTCCCCAACCCCGTGAAAAGCACCGGCCATAAAGGGGTTATCTTCCGGAGCATTGGCAAAAACCACTAGTTTGGCGCAAGCAATGCCGTTCTCTGCTTTAGTGGCAGCGGCGGCTTTTTTGATGGACTGGGCCATTTGGAGCACTGCATCCATATTGATCCCGCTTTTGGTAGTAGCTAAGTTAACTGAAGAACAAACCCGTTTGGTAATACTCAGGGCTTGAGGTAGGGACTCCATCAGGTGGTGGTCTCCCTTAGTAACCCCTTTGTGAACTAAAGCCGAATAGCCGCCGATAAAATCAATCCCTAAATAATGGGCTACTTCGTCCAGGGTTAAGGCCAATTCGGTATAATCATCGCTATGGGCTGCTTGAGCAACTAAGGAGATGGGCGTAACGGCAATCCGTTTGTTGATAATAGGTACCCCGTAAGTCTTTTCCATCAAAGCCACGGTCTCTACTAGTTGATCAGCATATTTAATGATTTTGGCTTTACATTTACGGCGGGTATTTTTCATCTCCGGATCGGCACAGTCCAGGAGGTTAATCCCCATGGTGACAGTGCGAACATCAAAATGGTAATCTTTGATCATATTTATAGTTTCAATAATTTCTGACGGGGTATACCGCATTCCAATTTCACTCCTGTATATTAAAAATTGATAAATTCCCTTAACTATTGTCGGGGTTATAAATTTGGTTAAATCCGATGCATGTAGCGAAAGAGATCTTCGTGTTGGACCACGATTTTAACGGCTAATTCTTGGCTGATTTTTTGGAGCAACTGATCCAGTTCTACTAAATTGCGGGAAGAATTTGACAAGTCGACTATTAAAATCATGGCAAAAATATTGTCGATTAGGGTTTGACTGATATCAATAATGTTGGCCTTGGAATCAGCTAAAACTGCGGTAACTTCGGCAACTATGCCCACATGGTCTTCGCCCATTACCGTAATTACGATATTGCCTTTTTGCACAAATGGTCACCTCTTAATAATGTTTTTTAATTCTAGATGATATTTTAGTAATAATTTGTAAGGATATTCGGGATTCTGCGGCAATTTTCCTGCCTGGTTTCGAACAGATTATTCAGATTGTCAATTTGAAACAAATGAAAAAAATTGTTAGAGATATAAAAAAGTAAAAAGCATTACTCACTTTTTTATAACATAATATTTCACAATTGAAAAGAATTTTTTTACTTTTCTTGATTATTAATTATCGGTGCTTTAAGTGAGTTGGGTTGTAACAAAAATTTAACATAAAAAGTATATACAAACAAAAAAATTTCCTTTAGAATGTAGATGAGTAAATTTTTAGTATTATTATTTTAATTATTAAAAATTAACTTAATTTTTAAATAAAATCAGGAGGTTGCTGGAATGTCCGAACATTTAGGAAGTTATTATACCTTAAAGGTAGAAGGGGAAGAAAGTTTTGAATTAAAAGAAGGAGATCTGGAATCAGTCTTATTTAAAGTTGATTCACCTAACGAATCCACTTCAAAAAGTACTCGCATGGAGATCATTATTCAAATTACTGGTTTAATTACCCATCATAAAAACGAGGCGGAAACTTTAAAACTAGCTACGTGGGCCTTGATTCCAGCCGGTAATAAAAATGTGGAACGCAAAGTAACAATCGAGATTGTCAAGGCACATAAAGTAATTCGGTTATATACTTTTTCCCATGCCTTTATCATTGATTATTTTGAAAATATTAATGATAGCGGATCGGGAAATTTCAATCTCTATTTGAAACAAAATAGCGCTATTGATAAAGCCAAAGTCGAAATCAGCGGCGGGTATGATAAATAACGAAGCAGCTCGCGGCAAATTACTTCAAAACAAATCCCAAACTTTAATTTTTATTCCATAAAGCGAAAGGAAGAAACTGACCTTGAATACAAAACTACTCGGTTCCGTGGGCCGCTGGGAAAAAGGAGCTCAAAATTTACCCAGGGACGTTAAAAAAGTGCAAGAAATTTTAACCAAAGTATATCAAAAATTTTTAGAACCACGTTTTAACCCCAAAGGAATTGATGGCAAGATTGCCCGAAATTCCAACAGATCAAGCACG
>JANQHU010000029.1 GCA_028282485.1 Bacillota bacterium | reverse complement strand
ATAAACGATTATGGATTTTGAGTTTCACCCCGGTATGGGCAAAAACACCATAGATTTGACCTTGGTTTATTAAGGGGTTATCACTATTATTAGACTTTTTCGATCCATACAAAATCATATTTTCCACTAATTCGTAAAGCTTTGGGTTGTTTTCAATATTTTTAATTAAAACCTCAAAATTAGGATTTCTTTCTGGTAAAATTAATTTAACCGCCGTTTCCAAGCCCTTCAGACTCCATTTATCCTCCTGCTCCAACTTGGTCTCGATAATCTCACACAAACGACTCACTAAAAAAGGATACCCGGAGGTGTAATAGTAAAGCTGATCCGCTAGCTCGTTTATCGGCAACGAAATTTTTCGTTCCTGCTGATAAGCCTCCAGCATAGTGGCAATCTCCGCCGGGTTGAAACTTAGATCCACGTCAAAATCCACGGCAATATTCCAGGGGCTATTATAGCGGTGCTGCTCTTCAGGTCTTAGTTTTAGTTTGAGGGTCTTCACGTCATGGACTCCGGCCAGGATCACGCTGTGGAAGGTGGTATCTTCCTCAGCTGCTCGCAGTAAATACTTATTACGCAGTATCCCGAGAAAATCTAAAAAGAGTTGGTTGTTGGTGCTTTTATCCACTTCGTCAATTAATAAGATCACTGGCTTATCACTTCGACTTGTTAATTCACTAATTACTGTGGCCAAATCATCCATATTAGCTATTTTGGTCTTTGTTAATTCATTTTCCAACCAACTTATCAAATCCGTAGCTACTTCTTGCTTTTTAATCTGTTTAAACAGCATTTCTAAGAATTTTTGAGTAAATTTTTCATGACTACGGTAAATCGTTTCGTCCAAAGCTTCAAAGCTCATATTTATCACTAAATAACCTGCTTTTTTTAGTTCTTTAGCTAATAAAAATAACGTCGTAGTCTTGCCGTACTGGCGCGGGCGGTTGATGGTAAAATAATACTCCTCTTCTATTAATTTAAGGATTTTTGCAATCTTCTCCCTCGTATCCACCATATAATGCTTCTCCGGCACGCACAAACCTTGGGTGTTGAATCTTTTCATCTACAAAACCATCCCTTTTTTCTTTTCTGCTCGGTATCTCTTCTTTATAAGATTTCTTCTGCTCTCATCACAGACACTTCTTTCCCCTTAAACCCAACTCCCAAGGCTACCACCTCAGTTAGCCCTTCTACTGCTACAATTCCTGCCTGGTATTTCTTCTCCTTAATCTGCCCCAAGGCTTCGGCAGCCAAAGCTTCTAATTCTTTTTTACCTTTGGTACTCTCCCATTTAAATTCAAACAGATAAGCAGTTTGGTTTTGCTCCTTCTCTCGGGGAATTAAAACTATATCCGGCCGACCTAAGCCGTACTCTTTATTACTATAAACATAATATTTATCCACGGCAAACAACAACAAGCCCAACATAAAGCCATGGTGGAAATTTTCGTACCTCATCTTTTGTTGGTATAACCCTAATTTTTGATAATCACTAGGCTCCTTTGGTACATCATAGTAACTAACCTGTTTGAAATACAATTCTTCCAACAAGATGACAAAATTATCCAAATCTCGATCAACTAAACTTTGAATTAAGCTAGTAATCTCTCCCGCCACCTTAGCATCCTCTTTAAAGAAACTGCGAATCATATCTTTATAAATAGTTCGCACTTCTACATTAGGAATTTCCAGCCGATATTCAAACTTCTCTCCCAAAACATCTTTACG
>JANQHU010000441.1 GCA_028282485.1 Bacillota bacterium | reverse complement strand
CAAAACGGCTAACCCGATGGATAAAATCACTTCTAAATCACTAATTACTAAGATACTGCCAAAAAGGTAACTAAAGAGATCAACATTAAACCCTTGCGCCAGACTGGCAATAAGTACTCCAATGGCTATGGCCAGCGAGGAGACTAACCCAATGGCCGCATCCCCATGCAAATCAGCCTTCTCCGTCAATTTTAATATTAAAAAAGAAGCAATCACCACTAGAGGAATCGAGACCAATAAAGGAGAAGCCTGAAAAAACAAAGCAATGGCCACTGTAGCGAAGCTGACGTGGGCCAAACCATCCCCAATCATCGCATGTTTTTTTAAGACTAAAAAAATTCCTAAAAAAGAACAAGAGACCGCGATTAAGGTCCCCACCAGTAAGGCCTTCCACATAAATTCATACTGTAATACTTCTTTAATGATCATGATTACATTTGCCATTAACATGCCTCCAACAAAACTGATGCTGGGAAATATGGCCGAAATATTCGGTCATCTTCCGAGAATTACAAAACTCTTCAAAAGTCCCATAAAAAGCTAATTCACGGTCTAAATATAAGAGCTTATTAGCATATTTACCGACGGAACCAATATCATGAGATACTAACAAGATAGTAACTCTTTCCTTTTCATTTAATTCTTTTAATAGATTATAGAAATCTTCCCTAATTTGGGGATCAAGGGCACTGGTAGGCTCGTCCAATACTAAAACCTGGGGATTATTGACCATGGCCCGTGCCAGGAGGACTCTCTGCTGCTGTCCTCCAGAAAGGTTGCCAATTCTTTTTTCTTTCAAGTCAAAAATCTTTAATTTTTGTAAGATCCGATCGATTATTTGCTGATCCCAGGAATTAAAAAGCCGTGGTTCTTTTTTACTTACTAATAAGCCCATAGCGACAATTTCTCCCACAGTAGCCGGAAAAATCTTGTCATTGGTAATGGTTTTTTGGGGTAAATAACCAATAAAATTAGGTCTTGCAACTTCTTTGTTATTAAAAAAAACTCTTCCGGCAGCTACCGGATAGAGCCCTAAGATAATCTTTACTAAAGTGCTCTTACCAGAACCATTAGGGCCGACTACCCCAATATAATCTCCTTTTTGCACCGTAAAACTAATATTCTGTAACACTTCGTGTTTCCCGAATTTAAATGATAAATTACTGACTTCAATAAGATTTTCTGCCATTTACTTTAATTCGCCTCGCTGTTTTCGTTTGATCTTTTAATATGGATAAAGATATTCGTTTTTTGGTTTAGTCATTAGTTGCATTCTTTCTATCCTAATTAAGGGCAACTCTGTTGGGGCTGATTTGGTGATCCCTAATTCGCCCTCAATCTTTAGCCATTGCCTCGCCTGCAGGTTCTTTTCATTTGAATAACTACACCGAAAGCCCACTGTTTGCACATCAGCCGCACAACAGGTCATTAATAACCTTGCGAGAATAAACTCCCCTTCCTTTAATTCTGGTTGTCGATAAACAAATCCTGTAACTATTATTTTTTTTCCTAAATATTGACTAGTATTTTGATAAATTTCATTAACCCAACTTAAATAATTCTGGTCATTAATTACAATAGTATCTCCGACCATCTCTTTTTGGAAATTGATGATTTTTGATTTTTTGCTCCTTTCCTCTTGAGCATTATTTTTGGGGGGAGTTACATACTGGGGAGGAGTCACGGTATTGGGTAATACAAAACCAAATACTAAGGGAAGCACAAAAATAAAATATTTAACATGACTCTTCTTTTGTGGCTGATTTCTATATAATTGGGTCATTAAACAGAAAATCATCATTAAAAAGATGCCAATACTAATCCCTATTAACGGAATTAATCTCGGATGTAAGTAAATAGCAATAATATTTGATTTTAAGGTCATGTAAAAAAAGAAAGCCAACCCCACTAAAATTATTTGTTGGATTAAAACTTCCTTATTAATTTTTTTACTTATTTTCATTTTAATCTAACACCCTTTAAATTATTAATGAAAAAAGAGAAACTACGATTAAAGAAATACTGCTAATTAAACAAACTAATTTAAAGACAAATCCTTTTTTAAAAGTAGCCAAAAGAATCATTAAATTTTTCAAATCAAGCATCGGGCTTAGAATTAGAAATCCCATAATTGCCTGATATGAAAAACTATAAGCAAAGCTCTTTGCCACAAACGCATCTGAGGTAGAACAGATTGAAAAGAAGAAAGCTGTAGCCATCATTATTAATAAAGAAATAAAACCATTCCCACGAAAATCCATGATTGAGCTCCGGGGAATTAGTACTTGAAGCATTCCCGAAAAAAAGGCCCCCATGATTAAATAACCACCTACATTAAAAAATTCTTTAATTGCATGATTAAAGATATCTATTATGTTCTGCCGACTCTGTTGCCACCAATTTAAAGCTTGCCTAGTTTCTTGACAAATGGTTTCTTTTTTTCCAGATTTTTCAGCACAACAGGTACAACCAGTATGGTGGTGGTGAGCTTGCTGCTTCTCTTCTTTTAAGACATCTTTTTCTTTGACAAAAAATCTAATCACTAACCCAATTATGAGAGCAATACTTAAGCCTAAAAAAATTCGCCATACAGCATAATCCGGATTATAAGGAAAAGCCAAAAAAGTGGCAATAATCACGATTGGATTAGTAAATGGAGCGGCAAGCATAAAAGTTATCGCTAGTGAGGGCGGCACTCCTTTTTTTATCAGTCGGCCAACGATGGGAATAATCGCACAATCACAAACTGGAAACACTCCCCCAGCTAATAAAGCAATCACATAAGACCATACTTGATTATGCTTTTTATTTTCCAAAAATTTGATCAGATATTCACTAGAAACGAATTTGCCAATTATCGCCGAAATCATTATCCCTATTAATAAAAAAGGAAGCGCTTCTAAGAGAATGCTCATAAAGATTATATTAAAGAAATCTAGTTTGGAAAGAACATATTTTTGAGTTAAAGGCTCCTGCAAAATAATAATCAAACCAATCACAATTAATAACTTTACAGTTTTCTTGATATTTCGAACCAAAAGCACCCAGTCTTCATTCTTAAAATTAGTCTTCATCTACCAGCTTTAACCCTACCCTTTCCAAAGTTTCAAGCTAAAAGATTAGTTTTCTTGATAATCTAAGCCCTGGCGCAAGTTTTGCAGATTCTGCTTCATTATTTTAAGATAAGAAAACCCTTTTTGCATTTCTTCTTTTGAAAGATTATGGAGCCCATGTAATAATAACATTTTAGCCCCGGTTTGTTTGGCAATTACCCTTGCTACTTTGGGTTCAATCAATTCCTCATAATAGATTACCTTACTACCACTCGTTTGCATTTTTTTTATAATTTCACTAATTTGGCGAGGGGTTGGTTCCGCATCCGGGGCAAAACTATGATAGGGCGTAATAAATTGCAAATCATATCGTTTCGCAAAATACCCAAAAACAAAATGCCCCCCGTAGATTATCTGCTTGGTTTTTACTTTGCTAAAAGTATTTAAAAACTCTTGATGGAGATCTGCTAATTTTTGTTTATAGGCGGCTCCGTTTTTAAGATAAAAAGCTTGATTATCACCATCAATTTTTACCAAACCAGCCACAATTTGGTCCACAATTTTTTGAGCATAAAGGGGATCTAACCAAATATGCGGATCCTTACCATGATGGTGGTCTTCATCATGTTCCTCTTCTTCCTCATGTTCTTCATGGGCAGCTGCTTCGTGATGATGATGATGCTCTTCTTCGGCTCCAGCTTTATTTGTTTCAGCTTCCCTGGTTTCGATTAAATTAATTCCTTCACTTACATTAATTACTGCTAATTTACTCCCTTTTGTAGACTCAATTATTCTTTGAGCCCAAGGTTCCATCTCCGCTCCGGTGTAAATAAAGAGATCGGCTTTTTTAATCTGCACCATATCTTGCGGAGTGGGTTCAAAAGAATGGGGCTCTACCCCCGGTGGTAATAAGATACTTACCTCAGCTTTATCACCGGCGATCTTGCTGGTAAAATCATACTGGGGAAATAACGTAGTCACAATCTTTAATTTTTTTTCCGCAGTCGCTTCTTCTTCTGGGCCACACCCTGTTAACCAGACTAGCGAGATAACTATTATCAATAATAATATACCTTTATAATTCACTAATATTTCCCCTCCTAAATAGAAATGATTTGCATTTATTATAATACATTTTTTCATTATAGTACAAGAGAAAATTACTTTTTAAATAATTTCTGTAGATGCTTTTTTCAATTTTTCTTATAATCATCATGTCATAAAAGTAACTCTTTAGAAATGAACCGAATATATTTAATTAAAGCGTTAATTTAGTAATAAAAGCTTAAAATTAAGTTAATTTTTAAAAGGAGCAGATTATGTTTTCAATTTTAAACGAATCAATTATTAATGAAAAGGAGATTCGCTTTAATTATTCCCTGAACCAAAACTTTTTTAATAATCCTACTAGAAGTATTGAAAAAGTTCTTTTATTGATACCTGATTTTGCCCATTTTACCAACGGAGCACCCAATACCCTCTTTCGTTTTGC
>JANQHU010000440.1 GCA_028282485.1 Bacillota bacterium | reverse complement strand
TCCGAAGTAGGCGTTCTCGTTCAAAATGTAAATACCGTCTCCTTTATGGCTTCCTACGTGAAGACTGGACTGCCCTTAATTAAAAAGAAGATTACCGTTGAAGGGGGCGCGGTCCAAAAACCGATGAATGTGGAAGCTTTAATTGGAACCCCGCTCAAAGATATTTTTGAATTTTGTGGTGGCTTTCAAAAAGAAACCCAAAAAATTATTATGGGGGGGCCCATGATGGGAGTGGCCCAATTCTCCCTAGCTAATACCGTTGTCAAACATACTAATGCCCTTTTAGCCTTGACCGCAGAAGAGGTTGCTGCTCCGGCAGAGAGTGTCTGTATTCGTTGTGGTAAATGTGTGGCTGCTTGTCCTATGGAACTAATTCCTTCAACGATTAATGCCAATATTATACAAGGACGAATTGAAGAAACTCTAAAATATCATGTGAATAATTGTATCGAATGTGGTTGTTGTTCTTATTCTTGCCCGGCAGGCAGACATCTGGTCCAGTCAATCCGTTATGCCAAAGGTGAGTTGCGGCGAAAGGCGCAGCAAGCCAAAACTAAGGCTAATTAAGAAGGCTTTTCTAAATGCAAAATATCGTTTTTTTGAAAGGAGTTGCGGATCATTGCAGCAAAATAATTTGTTAGTAAGTGCTTCACCTCATATTCATAGTGGGGAAAAAACTAGAAAGATAATGCTAGATGTAATTATTGCTTTAATCCCGGCGACCCTGGCGGCGCTCTATTTCTTCCAATTACAAGCAGCTTTATTAATTTTAGTAACCATTGGTTCCTGCGTTTTCGCAGAACATCTTACGGCTCGGATTAGAAAAAAAGCCTCCCCCGTAAATGATTTAAGTGCAGTAGTTACCGGACTTTTGTTAGCTTTTAATCTTTCTCCCCTGGTTCCTTTATGGGTTGCCGCCTTAGGAGGGGCCTTTGCCATTGTGATTGTTAAACAGTTGTTTGGGGGTTTGGGTCATAATTTTGTTAATCCGGCGCTAGCCGCCCGGGCTTTTTTGATGGCTTCCTGGCCGGTGCCTATGACTACCTGGGTGACTCCCGGAGTCGATGGGGTGAGTGCAGCCACTCCTTTGGCGTTACTAAAAGAAGGTGGGGCGGCTGTCGCTCAACTCCCCCCTTTGGTTAATCTTTTTATGGGTAAGATTGGTGGTTGTCTCGGAGAGACTTCGGCGTTAGCGCTTTTATTAGGAGCAGCTTATCTCCTTTGGCGGCGGGTGATCACCTGGGAAATTCCGGTAGTGTTTATTGGAACGGTAGGCTTACTCACCTGGATCTTAGGAGGAGAGAGCTTTTTTACCGGGGCTTATCTCTATCATCTCTTGGCGGGGGGCTTAATTTTGGGAGCCTTCTTTATGGCCACGGATTACACCACCTCCCCTATGACTACCAAAGGGCGAGTGATTATGGGAGCAGGTTGTGGTCTGCTGACCGCGGTGATTCGCCTCTACGGCGGTTATCCCGAAGGGGTTTCTTATGCCATTATTCTCATGAATTTGGCGGTTCCTTTAATTGACCGTTTTACTATTCCGCAAAGTTTTGGAGGTGCTAAAAGTGCGTGATATGCTTAAACCGACTCTTACTTTATTAGCTATCTGTTTTGTAGTGGCCCTGGGTCTGGCCCTGGTGAATAGCTTTACCAAAAATGTAGTGGCCGAAAGAATGAAAAACGAAGCCGAGCAACAACGGAAAGCAGTTTTAGCCGTTGCCGATAACTTTAAAGCCTTAACCAACTGGGAAGGGCAGAAACAAGAAGGTATTGTCAAAGAAGTTTATGTTGCTTATCAAGGGCAGCAATTTGTGGGATACGTTTTTAGTCTGCTCCCGAAGGGTTACGCCGGTGATATTAAAATAACCGTGGGAGTAACTAAGGCTGGCAAAATTGCCGGGGTGCAAATGGGGGAAAACCAAGAAACACCAGGCTTAGGAACTAAAGCTGCCGAAAAGCCTTTTATAACTCAATATAACGACAAAGCGATTACTCATAATTTTACGGTAGTTACCCGTACTCCCCACCAGGATCACGAGATCCAAGGAATTAGCGGAGCTACCATTACCTCCAAAGCCGTCACCAACGCCGTCCAGGCAGCGGCTGATTTAGCCAAGGAGCTCTTGGCAAAGGAAGGGGTTAAAAAATGAGTCTTTCTAAAATCTTTAAAAAGGGCATTCTTGATGAAAATCCGGCCCTTCGTTCCTTATTAGGAATGTGTCCGTTGCTAGCGGTGACCACTTCTGCCATAAATGGTTTAGGGATGGGAGTCTCTTCTACTGCTGTTTTGTTAGGTTCTAATTTAGTTATTTCCTTATTACGTAATTTTATACCGGCCAAAGTCCGGATTCCGGCTTTTATTACGGTTATTGCCGGCTTTGTTACCATTGTGCAGATGCTTCTCAAAGCTTATTTACCGGAGATTGATAAGGCCTTAGGCATTTTTATTCCCTTAATTGTGGTTAATTGTATTATTTTAGCCCGGGCCGAGTCTTTTGCGTCCAAAAATAAGCCCTTAGCTTCCATTGTCGATGCTCTGGGAATGGGCCTTGGTTTTACCCTGGCTTTGGTACTCATGGGTAGTGTGCGAGAGATTCTTGGTAATGGGAGTTTTTTTGGCTTTAATCTTTTTGGCGAAAATGCCAGTCCGGCCTTGGCAATGATTTTACCTCCGGGAGGCTTTTTAGTCTTTGGGATCATTATTGCCCTCATTAATCAGTTTAGCTCGGTCAAGATTCAAAAGTCAGGCTGCATTGGCTGTAATGGGCAATGTAAAAAGGTAATGAGTATAAAGGAAGGGTGTTAGCAGATGATCCAAAGTATTGTGACGGCTTTTTTGTCGGCTGTTTTGATCGAAAATTTTGTTTTAGTCAAGTTTTTGGGAATCTGCCCTTTTTTGGGGGTCTCCAAGAAAACCAGTACGGCTTTAGGAATGGGCGGGGCGGTTATCTTTGTGATGACGGCTGCTTCGGCAGTTACGTGGCTTTTACAACAATATGTCTTAAAGGTTTTTCAGATCGAATATCTCCAGACCATTAGTTTTATTTTAGTAATTGCTTCTTTAGTCCAACTAGTGGAAATGGTAATCCAAAAAACCAGTAAAGCCCTTTATCAATCTTTGGGGGTTTTTCTGCCCTTAATCACCACCAACTGTGCTGTTCTAGGTGTTTGTATTATTAATATCCAAAAGAGTTTTGACTTTTTTAATGCAGTCATCTACGGTATTTTTGCCGGAGTTGGTTTTACTTTAGCCATTGTGCTGTTTGCGGGAATTCGGGAGCGTTTGGAATACGCCGCGGTCCCGGAGTGTTTAAAAGGGATTCCCATTTCTTTAATTTCGGCTTCCTTAGTATCCTTAGCCTTTTTTGGATTTCAAGGATTAATCAAATAAGCAATGTAAATCAGAATAATGATTATCTAAATACTTGAGGGAGGGCGACAAAATGTCAGAGATTTTAGTGGCTGCTTCGGTAATCGGAGGAATGGGAGCAGTCTTTGGTATCGGCTTAGCTTACGCTTCCAAAGTTTTGGCCGTGGAAGTGGACGCGCGAGTTGCTAAAATTAGAGATCTTTTACCGGGAGCTAATTGCGGAGCTTGTGGCCTGGCTGGTTGCGATTCTTATGCGGATGCGGTAGTGAGTGAAAAAGCGGCCACCAATGGTTGCCCGGTGGGGGGCGATGATTTAGCTACTCAAATTGGGGAGATTATGGGAGTAGGG
>JANQHU010000341.1 GCA_028282485.1 Bacillota bacterium | reverse complement strand
ACTCCGGGTAGTAGGGCTGCTGGGGATAGTCAAAAGAGCTCCCCAGCCAAGGCTCTACCATGGCCCAGACTGCTGCTAAGGGAGTTGCCAGCTTTCTTTGTTGCTGCTGCCAAAAGGGATGTAAGATTATGTAGTTCTCCGGAGGCTCCCGCAGCTCTTCTACATCACCAACAACTTGCTCTAATTCCGGAACGCCCTTTAAAAAACTACGCACCTTTCGCTCCGGGCATTCCCAAAATAATCTCGCTTCCGGATAATTTCTTTTCAGTAAAGGTAAGACACTAGCTCCCCAGAGTAGATCCGCCCAGCTGCTGCCCGAAGTAAAACAACATGACTTCACTAAAATAGCCTCCTTCAAAAAAATTACTGCAAAAATATAAGCAAGGCGTATTAAAAAAGGGCTGTTTTTTTAAAGAGACAGCCCTGCTTCTAATTAATCTTTTAACAACAATCTGAACTACCGTTACTGGGAGGGCCCCAACTAATCGACCCGACTGTATTTCCCATAACCGCGGCTACCTTGGCCGCAATGGCGATTTCTTTATTTGCTGCTGAATTAACCACATCACTTAAAGCCCCTTCCATAGCGACAGCCTTACTAACAATACTATTCCAGTCCGATTCACTTTGAACTGATTCATCGGCAATTAATGAGATCCAGTGGGCCACACGATCGGCTTTTACTACTTCCGCCGATAATATACTGGCTAAATAACCCTGCTCCGAAGCAACAATGCTCAAAATAATATCTGAAGTAGCCATTTTATCTAATTCCTCCTTCTTTCAGGTGGTAGTATTTTTTCACTCACTTGTAGACATCATATTCAATTGCCTTTTAATTGGTTAATAACTCTAAAGAAATTGCAAAGAAACATTATCAATAAAAATACTTCTTATGGAAGTGTCACGGGTGAAAGACAGGAGAATATTATCCGTATTGGCCGGAGTTTTATATACATAGAGTAACGTAATAAATTGATTGCGCGGATCCAGGGCCACCTCTTTTACTTCCGAAGAAAGTACCGTAGTCCCGGAACGAAAACTAAGGGTCATGGTCATAATATGATTAAAGTTAGTGCCGCGCACCCCCAGAGAAATTTGAATCGGTACTTCCTCGGGAATATTCGAGACTGCTTGGGAAATGGAACTGGTTTCCGAAGGTAGTTCGGCTACATAATAGCCCGAAAAAGGTACGGTTGCCGAGAGCCGAGTATCAATTACATTTGCATCCGTCTCCGTCCAGCCGCTAAAATCACCGGTTTCAAAATCACCATTGATAAGCAACTCCCCAGAGGCTTCCTCGTCATCATTGTTATCCCCACCATCTCGGCAAGGGCAGTCTCCGGGAGCCCAGGTCAGGCAATTTTTGATGCCTTTCACCGCATTAACTTTCGCGGCAATGCCCACTTCTTTGTCAGCCGCCGTACGTAAGATACAGCTGACCGAATTATCGAGATCAATAATTTCATTAATAATCTTCTCTATGGATTGAGAAGAAATTTGGGCAAAAGAGATTTGGGACAACCAGTAAGCGGTTTGACTGGTTTTTACTACTTCCGCCGATAAAATGCTCGCCAAATAACCTTCCTCAGAAGCAACAATAGAAAGAATCTGATCTTCGGTAGACATCTACCTCCCCTCCTTTTTTTGCTTTCTAATCTTAATTTATAAAATAAGAAGTTTATTTTCTCAGTTACTATAATTTATGCAAGGGAGATCTATATTTCAATCAACAAAAGCCACTTTCAAGGGAAAATAAAGACACCCTAAAGGACTTTTTCACATAAAATATCCCGTAAGTAGGGTTACAAAAGCTGCAAAAGAGAGGAATTTCATGCCAAATAAGCATTGTGAGCTTTTTCAAGTAAGGCAGGTGGTGGGGGAAAAAGAGGTAAGGGTGGTCGAGCGAACCGCTTGTAAGGTGCCCTGCTGTGCTATTCCCGTCCAAAAAATCCTGAATGTTACCGTAGCAGTAATGGATACCACTGATCTGCTCCTCTGTCATAACGTAGTTAAAGAAGGCGTCTTTGAGGTGGGAATTACTTTTGCCGGTTGTGATGGTCTCGTCCGCTATACGACTACCGCGGTTCCTTTCATGGTAGAGGCCGCCACCATTGTGAAGACCATGCCGGGCATGACCGCCCAAAATGAACTCCTCTGCCTCGAGGAAAATACTACTCTGGTAACAGAAGAGCCGGAACCGGGAGTGATTTGCCAAGTTTTTGATATCAAAATAGTCGCCCTTTTCTCCATCAAAGTAACTAAAGAAGGCGAACGTTATTTAAAACAATGCTGTCCCAAGTCCCGTTTTAAAAAAGGTAGCACCTACTCCACCAAAAATGCAGCACAATAAAAAACCCCTCTCTTATTTAATTAAATAAAATTAGGGTTTAATCTTTACTTCAAAATCAATTTCCTATTTTGATTTTACTGCGGGGCTATTTCCCCTTCTCCACTTTGCAACAAATACTCCCAAGCGTTAATTGCCGCTTTCGCCCCTTCACCAGAGGCAATAATAATCTGTTTTTCGGGAATACTGGTTACATCTCCCGCCGCAAACATTCCAGGGATATTAGTTTGGCAATCGGAATCAACCTCAATCCCTCCTGTTTTATTTAAGTGCACCGGATCTTTAATAAACTCGGTGATGGGATCAAGGCCTACTTCAATAAAGACTCCCTGCACCGGAATTTCAAAATAATTTTTCGATTGCAGATCTGTTACGCCCACTTTTTCCACAAACTGATTACCCATAATCGCCGTTACTTGATGCCCTGGATATTGTTTCAACTGGGAAATTGCTTTCAGACGTTCTACTAAAATGGCTTCCGCCGTTAATTGGGCCACATAAATCAGATGAATCTCCGAAGCATAAGAACTAAGATCAAACACCGCTTTCAAAGCCGAG
>JANQHU010000281.1 GCA_028282485.1 Bacillota bacterium | reverse complement strand
TTCGCGTTCATCCATTATTATGGAACCTCCAATCAGTATTCTTAACAACACTGGATATCTAAAATCATCAGTTTTTAGGCATTCTATTTTCCTATTCTTAATAGTTATCGGTAACTGCCCAAGTATGGTTTATGTTTAATTATAAATTTTGTTTATAAATTTTAAAAACTTAAACGTTTTTATTTTTATTTTAAAAAGCTAATTGGTCATAATGATATAAAATCCCGGTAGCCGCTACTAAAGCGGCCGTTTCCGTGCGAAGAATTCTCGGCCCTAGGGTGATGGTTTTTGCCCCCATCTCCCGGGCGGCAGCAATTTCGGCGGCCGAAAAGCCCCCTTCCGGGCCAATTAAAAGCTCCACCTGTTCCGGTATTTGGGCTTCGGTGTCTAGCAATTTTTTTAGGGAAACAGCTCTTTCCCCTTCCCAGGGAAGAATCAAGAGTTGCGGCTTGGACCTTCCTAAATACTCACGCCAAGTCAATACTTCCAATAACTCCGGGATAATTTGCCGTCCCGCTTGTTGAGCCGCATTTTTGATAATATTCTGCCACCGTTCCTGTTTCTTCTGGCGGTTTTGTTGATCAATTTTAATTAAACTGCGCTCGGTGATTAAGGGCTGAAAAGCAGTAACCCCCAGCTCCGTATTTTTTTGAAGAATAAATTCAAATTTATCGGCTTTTGGTAAACTTTGGACTAATTTAATTTTAATTTGGGGTTCTCGCGAGCCAGAAAGGGCTTTGGTCAACTCTAATAAGACCTCATTAGGGGTCACTTCCCTAATTACCGCCACATGTTCTTGGCCTTGCCCATTTAGTAACACCACTTCATCCCCAGGCTTCTTTCGTAAAACATGGACTAAATGGTTGTAATCATCTCCCCTAATTTTGGCATAATTATGCTCAAAATTTGGCGGAGGTACAAAGAAACGTGCCATTACTTCCCTTTCTGATTATCAAATGATTCCTTGAAATCTTAGTTTAATTCGGCTAAGACGCCAACCCATCCTGCTTCGGTCAGCTTTTTTTTGATTTTAAAACCAGCTTTTTTTAAAGCGGCTTCAATATTCGGGTAACGCTCTGCAATAATTCCCGAAGCTATATAGAAGCCGGGTTTAGTTAGCACTCTCTCTAAATCGGGTATCAACTTACTAATTACCTCGGCAATAATATTAGAAATTACTAAATTAAACTTACTTTCAAGTTTCAAGTCTAATAAATCAGCCTGTCTTACCGAAATTAAATTTCCAGTCTGATTCAAATTAATATTAGCTTCCGCAATTCTGACTGCTAAGGGATCAAGATCCGTGGCAACTATTTGAGTAGCTCCCAACTTAGCAGCAATAATTGCTAATAGCCCAGATCCGGTTCCAATATCCAAAACACGAGTCTGAGCATCTACAATCTCTTCTAACAGCCTAATACTTAATCTAGTGGAAGGATGGGTTCCGGTACCAAAGGCCATCCCCGGGTCGAGATCCACGATCACTTTCTCAGGGTCTATCTCTGCCGGGCAATCTTCCCAGGTGGGTTTAATAATTACTTTCTGAAAATATTGGGGTTTATAGTAGGCTTTCCAGGCATCAGCCCAATCCTGTTCATCACTAAGAGAGAGCTTTATTTCCGGAAGATAGTTTAAAACCCGGGCAATTTTTTCTTGCAAGTTTATCAAAAAAGCTTCAGAAAAATCGGCGACGGGAATATATCCTTTCACAGCATAGCTCTTCTCCAGCCTAGCTACTAAATCATTGTCAATAATTTCGTCATATTGGAGTTCCAGATCTTGAATAATTTCCGGGTCTTCATAAGCTACCCCATTAATTCCGGCTTCAAAAAAGATTTCCGCCACAATTTCCCCGTATTGGGATGGTAAGAAAACTTTTATTTCATGCCATTTTGTTGCACTCATTAAATTCCTCAATTCTCGTCCCAAAATATATTAAGAAAAAACGAATGATTATGCTTATTTAACCATTCGTCAAACTAAGTTAAGCTTCTAAAGTCTCAATAAATAAATTATTTAAAGACATCTTTCACTTTATCAATAAAACCTTTTTCATCATTGGAAAGAGTCTCCCCGAAGGAAACCGCTAATTTTCGCAACAACTCCCGTTGTTCGCCATTTAATTTAGTGGGGGTATGAATTTTAACCCGTACATTATGATCCCCCCGGCCATTCCCTCTTAAATAAGGAACGCCCCGGCCTTTTAGTTTAAAAAGAGTACCATGCTGGGTTCCTTCCGGAATCTTTAACTCAGCTTTCCCATCTAGGGTATCCACGGAGATAACCGTCCCTAAGGAAGCCTGGGTAACTGATATTTTTATTTCACTCAGAATATCATTGCTTTGTCTTTCAAATTTAGGATGGGGACTCACAAAAATATAGATATATAAATCACCAGGCGGACCCCCGCGGAGGCCAGCTTCACCTTCACCTTGAATTTTTAAGCGGGTGCCGTTCTCCACCCCTGCCGGAATTTTCACGTCAATCTTCCGGTTTTTGCGCACTCTCCCGCTCCCGTTACAT